>JAGRKZ010000119.1:5024-36018 GCA_020442065.1 Bauldia sp. | reverse complement strand
GGCAGATGCCGAAGGTCGGCGTGCCCGAGGCGATCACGTCACGAATTGCCGGCACTGCGTACTCACCCGTCGCCGCCGGGTCCCCCGGCCCGTTGGAGAGGAACACGCCGTCGGGCTTGTGGGCGAGGATGTCCTCGCCGGTCGCGGTCGCCGGCAGCACGGTCACGCGGCAGCCGTGGTCGGCGAGCAGCCGGAGGATGTTGCGCTTGATGCCGTAGTCGACGGCGACGACGTGACGGGTCGGCGACTCCTGCCGGCCGTAGCCCTTGCCCCACTGCCACGAGGTCTCGTCCCAGGTGTAGCTCTGGCCGGTGGTGACATCCTTGGCCAGGTCCATGCCGACGAGCCCCGGCCAGGCCCGGGCCTCGGCGATGAGCCGGTCATGGTCGAGCTCGCCGGTGCGGCGATGGGCGATGACGGCGTTGGGCGAGCCCTTTTCCCGGACCAGTGCGGTGAGCGCACGGGTGTCGATGCCGGCGATGCCGACGATGCCGCGCGCCCGGAGCCAGGCGTCGAGATCGCGGGCGGCGCGATAGTTGGACGGCTCGGTGATATCGGTCTTGAGAACGCAGCCGCGCACGCCCGATGCCGCAGCCATGTTGACGGTCTCGATGTCCTCGTCGTTGACCCCGACATTGCCGATATGGGGAAAGGTGAAGGTGATGATCTGCCCGGCGTAGGACGGGTCGGTCAGGATTTCCTGGTAGCCCGTCATCGCGGTGTTGAAGCACAGCTCCCCCGGCGCCTCGCCTTCGGCGCCCAGGCCGACGCCTTCGATGACTGTTCCATCTGCGAGGGCGAGCAGGGCCGTGGGCCGCTGCTCCGGCCATTTCTCGGTTGCGGTCATGGTCGCGTCTGCTGCGGTTTCGGGGTCGTGTGGATTTCTGTCGGGTTGCGTTATCAGCGCGAAACGAGCCGGGCAAGCGAAAGCGGCTTCCCTTGATTCATGAATCGCTTACCATCATATAGGCGCGCCGGACGACCGTTGCCGACGCTGCCGGAAGGGTGCGCGTGGCGATGAAGATCTGAGACGGTCGTGACCGAAAAGTTTGTGGACGAAGAAAAAGTCCTGCCCGAACAATATGTTACAAGCGATGCCGGAGTTGCGCCTGCGCGGGCCTGGGGTTATCCTCGCGCGTCGCGCCAATGGAGACCCTGATGCGTGATGAGATCAACGCGGCCCTCAAACAGGCCATGCTTGACCAGGACAAACGGCGGACGGCCACCCTCCGCCTGATCAATGCGGCGATCAAGGACCGCGACATAGCGGCGCGGAGCACAGGCAAGGATCCGGTCAGCGAGAGCGAGATTCTCGAAATCCTGACGCGGATGATCCGGCAGCGCCAGGAATCGGCGAAGGCCTATGAGGAGGGCAACCGCCTCGACCTTGCCGAGGAAGAGCGCGAGGAAATCGCCATCATCCAGAGCTTCCTGCCGCCACAGTTCGACGAAGCTGAGCTTCTTTCGGTCTGCGCCGAGGCCGTGAAGCAGACCGGCGCCAACGGCCTTCGCGACATCGGCAAGTGCATGCAGGCCCTCAAGGCTCGCTATCCCGACCGCCTCGACTTCGGCAAGGCGAGCTCGCTGGTCAAGGGGATGCTCACCTGACCCTTGCGGCCGCGCCGGGCGCGGCCGTTGCCGTCATGTCTCCGACGTGATCCGCGTCGCCAGTCCCTTCAGATCCACGCTCTCATCCGCGCAGATGTCCGGCGACGGCGAAATGCCCGCCGCGAGCAGGCGACGCCCGACCATGTGGTCCGCGGCGCGGTTCACCGAATCGATGGCGAGCAGGCGGTCGCCGGCGAAGTGGAACACCGAGAACTTGTTGTCCTCGATCCGGCCGCGCACCACCGACTGCGTCGCGCCGAAGGGCAGTCCGACCATCTGCAGCTTGACGTCGCCCTGGTCCGACCAGAACCACGGCACCTCGCGGAATGGCTCCGGGCGGCCGAGCAATGTCTTGGCCGCGCCCTTGGCCTGATCGACGGCGTTCTGCACCGACTCGAGCCGGATGCGGCGGCCGAGTTGATGATGGGGGAAGGAGACGCAGTCGCCGACGGCGACGACGTTCCTCGCCGCCGTCGCCATCGTCTCATCGACCGCGACGCCGTTGTCGACGGTGAGGCCGGCGGCGGCGGCGATCTCGACATTCGGCTCGACACCGATGCCGACCAGAGCGAGGTCGGCCGGAATGCGCTCCCCGCCGACGGTCTCGACCGCCACCACGCGACCGTGTTCGCCGACGATCCGTCCGAGCGGCGTCGCAAGCTTCACGTCCGATCCCCAGCTCCGGTGAAGATCAAGAAAGTGCGCCGAAATCTGCAGGGCGACGACGCGGCCCATCAGCCGGTCGGCGGCCTCCAGCACCGTGACCCGCTTGCCGAGGAGCCGTGCGGTCGCCGCCACTTCGAGGCCGATGAAACCACCGCCGACCACGACGACATCCTCGGCGGTCTGAAGCCGGTCGCGGAGCGCCCGCGCTTCGGCGACCACCCGCAGCACATGCACCCCGGCCAGATGCGCGCCTTCGACCTTCGGCAGCCGGGCCCGCGCCCCGGTCGCCAGCGCCAGGCCATCGAACGAAAGCACGGCGCCGTCGGCGAGACGGAGCGCTCCGCCGGCAAGGTCGATCGATACGACCTCGGCCGCCAGAAGCAGGCGGATCGCATTCTTGTCGTAGAAGGACTCGGGCCGCAGCGGCAGCAGGTCGTGCGCCGGGTCCTTGAGGAAGGCTTTCGACAGCGGTGGCCGCTGGTAAGGGATGTCGTTCTCGGCGGTGACCAGGGTCAGCGGGCCGTCATAGCCTTCACTTCGGAGCGATGCGGCGAGCTGCGAGCCGCCATGGCCGCCGCCGACGATGATGATGCCATGCTCGAACAAGGGAGGGGGTTCCTTCCGGGATTGCGGTCGCCGCTGCCGACAGTGGCCGATGCCTCTGTCTGATCGGGCGCAGTTGCGCTAACCCTAGCGGAGCGAATTTGACATTTGATACCCGTCTGCATCGAACTATCGGTCAAATGTCAAATTCAAAAGCTCCACTAGGATCATATACTTGCTAGTGGTCCTTTTTTTGATTCCGACATTTGCTCGGTGCTAGCGGCCATGGGTAGCAAATGTCGGAATCGAACCACTAGTAGGGCCTGGGCCATCCGCCGGCAACCACGGGATACTACGCGTGACGAACCTCGATTCCCTGACATCCGATTCCCCGCTCGTGCTGGTCGGCGCCGGCAAGATGGGCGGGGCGTTGCTCTCCGGCTGGCTTGCCTCCGGTCTCGACCGGAACGCCGTCGTCGTCGTCGATCCGTCCCCGCCCGCCGACAGCGTCGCGTTGCTCGATACGGCCGGGATCAGGCCGCTCGCCGCGGCCCCTGACGTCACGGCGGCGGTGGTGCTGGTCGCGGTGAAGCCGCAGATCATGGCCTCGGTGCTGCCGGGGCTGAAGCCGCTGGTCGGACCCGGCACGGTCGTCCTGTCGATCGCCGCCGGAAAGACGATCGCAAGCTTCGAGCAGGCATTCGGCGACGTTCCGGTGGTGCGCACCATCCCCAACACACCGGCCCAGGTCGGCCGTGGCATCACCGCGGCGGTCGCCAATACGCGGGTGACGGCGGCCCAGCGCGACCTCGTCACGGCGCTGCTCTCGGCGGTCGGCGAGGTCGCCTGGCTCGACGACGAAGGGCTGATCGACGTCGCTACCGCAATCTCGGGGTCCGGTCCGGCCTACGTCTTCCATTTTGTCGAGTGCCTGGCTGCGGCAGGCGAGCGGCTCGGCCTTTCGCCCGAGCTTGCCGGCCGCTTCGCACGCGCCACGGTCGAGGGGGCGGGTGAGCTTCTCTACCAGTCCGATCTCTCGCCGGCGGAACTCCGCAAGAACGTCACCTCGCCCGGCGGCACGACGGCGGCGGCGCTCGCGGTGCTACAGGCCGAAGACGGCCTGGTGCCGCTGATGGTCCGCGCTACGGCCGAGGCGAAGCGGCGTTCGGAGGAGCTCTCCGGCTGAGGTGTCGCCTCGCGCTTGCCATCGTCCGAGGCTAAGCTTGCGTCCACGAGTTCAAGGAGACAGGTGATGGCAAGAGCAACCCGTGGCACCGCCAAGCGTGGCGCATCGACCAGGAAACCGCCGCCGGCGCCGCGCGACCGGATGATCGACGCGCTCATGGCGCTCCTTGCCGACCGTCCGTTCGCGGCGATCACGCTTGCCGACATCGCCGCGGAGGCGGGGGTGTCGCTCGCCGATCTCCGCGAGGCCTTTGGCGGCAAGGCGGCGATCCTCGCCGCGTTCGTCCGCCGGATCGACCTTGCCGTGCTCGGGGGCGGCGAGCCTGACATGTCGCTTGGTCCGCGCGACCGCCTGTTCGAAGCCGAGATGCGCCGGTTCGACGCGCTTGCGCCCTATAAGCCGGCCCTCGTCAGCCTCACGCGGTCGGCCCGTCGCGATCCCGCTCTCGCCTGCCTTCTCCACGGCTTCGCCACCCGGTCGCAGAAATGGACGCTGGCCGCGGCGGGCATTCACCGCGGCGGGCTCGCGGGATGCGCGACCGTGGAGGGCGCGGTCCTCATCCATCTCGAGGCGCTGCGGACCTGGCTGCGCGACGACGACGAGGATCTTGCCCGGACCATGGCCGCCCTCGACCGCGGCCTGCGGCGCGGCGAGCGGGCGATCCGCATTCTCGACCAGGTCTGCGCCTTCGCGCCGCGCTTGGCCGAACGCGGCCGCAGAATGCGGGACTCGGGCCGGACGGCACGCGCGAGCCGGGGAGACGCATGAGCGGGGAGACCGAACGACCGGCGCAGATCGGCTACGGCGACTTCCTCAAGGTCGACATCCGGGTCGGCACGGTGATCGAGGCAAGGCCGTTTCCCGAGGCGCGCAAGCCCGCCTTCCAGCTCCGTATCGATTTCGGTCCCGAGATCGGCATCCGGAAGTCGTCGGCGCAGATCACCAAGAACTACACACTTGAGGATCTCGTCGGACGCCAGGTGGCGGCGGTCGTCAATTTCCCGCCGCGCCAGATCGGTCCGATGATGTCCGAGGTCCTGACCCTCGGCTTTCCGGACGAGGCCGGGGAGGTGGTGCTGATCGGGCCGAGCCGGAAGGTGCCCGACGGCGGTCGCATGTATTGAGCCGGAGACGGCCTTCGCCGGCGCCGCTGACTTTCTCCGCTGCCGCCCTCAATGACGGACAGAGCGGTCAGGCGGGAATCGTGACCGATACCCGCAGGCCGCCGAGCGGGCTGGTGTCCAGGCGGATGTCGCCGCCGTGGCTCCGCGCCACGTCGCGGGCGATCGCCAGTCCGAGGCCGGTGCCGCTTTCGTCGATGTTGCGGGCTTGGTCGCCGCGATAGAACGGCTTGAACACGTCTTCGCGCTCCTCGATCGGAATGCCCGGTCCGTCGTCGTCGACGAAGATGGTCAGGAAGCCGTGCTCGTGAATGGCTGTGACGGCGACGCGGTCGCCATGCCGGCAGGCGTTCTTGACGAGATTCATCAGGCACCGCTTGAAGCCCTGCGGCCGCACCTTGACGATCGGGTCGCCGCTGAAGCTGACGAGCGCCTCGTGGCCGGTGATCTTGGCCTCGTTGCCGAGCTCGCGGAGCAGCATGTCGACATCGGTCGCCATGGTGGCTTCGCCCGCATCGCCCCGTGCGAAGGCGAGGTAGCCCTCCAGCATGCGGTTCATGTCGTCGACGTCCTTCTTGAGCGGGTCGACGTCGACGGTGTCTTCGATCAGGGCGAGTTGCAGCCGGAAGCGGGTCAGGATGGTGCGGAGGTCGTGACTGACACCGGCGAGCATCGCCGTGCGCTGTTCGATCTGGCGGTCGACGCGCTCGCGCATTTCATGGAAGGCGGCGGTCGCGGCCCGCACCTCGCGGGCGCCGCGCGGCGGGAAGTTCTCGACGGCGCGGCCCTTGCCGAAATCGTCGACGGCATGGGCGAGCCGCAGGATCGGCCGGATCTGGTTGCGCAGGAATACGATGGCGATGCCAAGCAGCACCAGGCTGGTGCCGATCATCCATGAGATGAAGATCAGCGAGTTCGACGCGTAGGTCTGGCTGCGCCGGGCGAAGACGCGGAGAATGTGATCGTCGAGCTGGATACGGATCTCGATGAGGTTCGAGCGACCGACGGTGTCGATCCAGAACGGCTTGCCGACCTCCTTGGTGAGCGCCCGGCTGAAGTTGCGGTCGAGGAGATCGAAAAACGGCTTCGCCGCGGCCGGCGGCAGGGGGCCGGCGGGCAGCAAGGCGATGTTGAGGCCGAGGCGGCGGCGGGCGATCTTGGTGATCGCCTCGACGTCGGCATCGCCGGGATTGAGCTCGAGCAGGTCGACGACCGCGGCGATGTCCGCCACCACCGCCTCTGACAGTCGCGCCGTCACCTGGCGCCAGTGTTCTTCCATGAACACGAAGGCGACCAGCGCCTGGAGCAGGACCACCGGGGCGATGATGATGATGAGCGAGCGGGCGAAGAGGCCCTTCGGCATCAGGTCGCCGAGCCCGCGGGCGAAGCGCCGCCAGGCAGTGCGGATGCCGCGGAGCGGCTGCAGGCCCGCTTCGGCGGTGCTGGTCATGGTCATTCGGCTCCGTGACCCGCACCCCTACGCGGTGATCGTCAGTCGATAGCCGAGGCCGCGCACGGTCTGCAGGTAGATCGGGTTCGCCGGATCGGTCTCGATCTTGCGGCGGAGGCGGTTGATCTGGACGTCGACGGTTCGCTCGCCGGAGGGACCCTCGCCGCCGATCAGCTCGGTGCGCGGGACAGTCTCGCCCGGAGCGGCGGCGAAGATCGCCATGATCTGGCGCTCGCGGTCGGTCAGGTGGACCGGCTCGGTGCCGCGCTTGAGCTCGAGTTTCTCGCGATGAAAGGTGAAGGGCCCGAACCGGACCACCTCGATCAGCGGGGCGGACGGCGCCTGGCCGCGCTTGAGGATGTTGTTGATCCGCAGCAGCAGCTCGCGCGGCTCGAACGGTTTCGAGAGGTAGTCGTCGGCGCCGTTTTCGAGGCCCTGGATCCGTGCGTCGGATTCCGAGCGCGCTGTCAGCATCAGGATCGGGACCGTCATCGTCTCTCGGAGGCTCCGGGTCAGGTCCATGCCGCTCTCCCCCGGCATCATAACGTCGACGATCAACAGGTCGAAGGTCAGACCGGCGAGGCGATGGCGCGCATCGGCGGCATTGGCGGCGGTGGTGACCCGGAAGCCGTGCTCACCGAGATACTTGGCGAGCAGCTCGCGGATGCGGCTGTCGTCGTCGATGATCAGGAGGTGCGGCGCCACGTCCGCGGCCTGGGTTTCGTACGGAAGCGTCGACATGACCTCTCGTCCGTTTCACCGGCCGATGAGCCTGGCGACCTTGTCGCGCTCGCCGGCGTCGATGATCTGCTTCAGAAACTGCTCCGCCCCGCGCCGCTCGTCGGGCGACAAGAGATCGAGTGCCGCGCCAATGCGGCGCTCCTGCGGCGCGATCAGCCGCAGCGCCAGCGCCCGTCCCGCCTCGGTCGGATAGAGCAGGCGCTGGCGGCGGTCCTGTGGCCCCTGCACCTGTTCGATGAACCCGCCGTCGATCAGCTGCTTGAGGACGCGACCGAGGCTCTGCTTGGTGATCTTGAGGATGTCCAGAAGGTCCGCCACCCGGATGCCGGGATGGCGGTTGACGAAGTGCACCACCCGGTGGTGGGCGCGGCCGAAGCCGTAGGCGACGAGCACCGCGTCGGGGTCCGAGATGAAGTCGCGATAGGCGAAGAACAGGAGCTCGATATAGGGCGCCTCGGGACTGTCCCGCTCGCTCAGCGGCTCCCGGACCAGCCGTCCGCCGGGACCCACGGGCCTGTCGTCGCCATCCTCTGCCTTGAAATTTACGTCAGCCATGTTGACATATTTTTGTTCGTTTGTTACGAGAATACCCGCAGCGACGAAACGATCGGGCGTGCCGCCTTCATTCGGCGCCCTCCCGGTGGCAGGATGTCGCGAGCACCATATCGACGAACGGTGCCCGAAGCAAAATGAGGCCGCCCTGGCGCAATGCGCCGGTGTTGACGGGTGCGCGGCCGATAAGGTCAGGAGGTAAGACCATGGCGAGCTCCACCTTTGACGATCGTCCCGGTGTCATCTGGTACAACGGCGAGTTCGTGCCGTGGAAGGACGCGACCGTCCACGTCCTGACTCATGCCCTTCACTATGGCTCGGGCGTGTTCGAGGGCGAGCGCGCCTATGGCGGCGAAATCTTCAAGCTTGACGAGCACACCCGCCGCCTGCACACCTCAGCCGAGATCCTCGGCTTCGAGATTCCCTATTCGGTCGAGGAGATCAATCAGGCGTCGCGGGAGCTGCTCGCCAAGCAAGGCCATCTCGATGCCTATGTCCGGCCGATCGCCTGGCGCGGCAGCGAGATGATGGGCGTCTCGGCGCAGCACAACCGCATCAATGTCGCGATCGCCGTGTGGGAGTGGCCGTCCTATTTCAAGCCCGAGGAGAAGCTCAAGGGCATTCGCCTCGACATGGCGAAGTACCGTCGGCCCGATCCGGCGACGGCCCCGTCCAAGTCCAAGGCTACCGGTCTCTACATGATCTGCACGCTCTCCAAGCACGACGCGGAGCGCAAGGGCTACGCCGACGCGTTGATGCTGGACTGGCGCGGGCAGGTGGCGGAGGCGACGGGCGCCAACATCTTCTTCGTCAAGGACGGCGTACTCCATACGCCGACACCCGACTGCTTCCTCGACGGCATCACCCGGCGCACGGTCATCGACCTAGCCAAGCGGCGCGGCTACCAGGTCGTGGAGCGGGTCATCATGCCGGAGGAAATGACCGGGTTCGAGCAGGCTTTCCTCACCGGCACGGCGGCCGAGGTTACTCCGGTCTCCGAGATCGGGCCGTACAGGTTCAAGGTCGGCGAGATCGCCAAGAACCTCATGGAAGACTATTCCGCGGCGGTCCAGCCGGCGCGCCAGAAGATCGCCGTCAACGGCTGAGCAATTGGCCGGCGACGGCCGGCCGCAGTGCACCATCGAAGGGCGCCTTGCGAGAGCATGGCGCCCTTTCGCGTGGTGGCGTCGGCTACTTCTTGCCGGCCGGTTTCGAAGCGCCCGCCATCGGCGGGGCGGCGCCGCCCTTCGGCTTCTTGTTCTTCTCGGCCTTGGGCTTCCGCTTCTCTTTCGACGGACGCATGGAACCTTTCGCCATTGCAGAGACCCTCCGATTCGCGGGCGACATGCCGGCGTGTGCGACGATCCTACGACGGCAAGGCCGTCCTGAAAATGCCGATGGTCAGCGGCCGGCGTTACTCAGCTGGTCGCAGGCGTGAGGTCGGCGGGCGAGATCAGCACCGAGAAGTGCTCGCACCAGATCACCACGCTCGGGTAGCCGGCGAGGTCGACGCCGGCGGGAATCGGGTAGCGCTGGCTGCCGGTAAAGGCGCGAAGCGGCCCGAGATCGACGAACATCGTGTCGGTGACGTCGCCGGAGGCGCGAATGCCCGGCTTGGGCACGAGGTAGACGTGATAGGCGGGGCCGGGTCCGACCTTGAAGTCCGGCTCGAGGAACACGGCGCCCGCATAGACGCTCACCTTGCCCTCGCCGTAGTGGATCGGATCGGACGGATTGGCGTGAATGAATGTGCCGGTCGCGACCAGCGTCTCGCGGTCCTCCGCCGTGATCACGTCCATGCCCGGTGGGGGCGGAAACAGGAAAGGGAAGAGGAACAGCCCCAAGGCGAGCCCAGCCGCCGTCCCGAGAACGCCGCCGATCAGGAAGACCGCGATCGACCGCCAGATATTTCGACTACGCAATGATCCCTCCCCAAGCCAAGGGCGGGAACTGTAACCGTCAGGCCGTATCAGGCAAGGTCGCCGGGGGGCCGCCTACTGCGCGGATGCCATCATCTGCTGAAGGCGGGCGCGTAGTTCGGTCTCGTCGGGCACGAAATCGTGATCGACCCACCACGCCTCGAGCGCCTGGAGCAATTGGCCCACGGCCGGTCCATGGGGCGCGCCTGCCCCGAGGATATCACGGCCGCGGAGGGGAAATGCGGGCCGGGGCTGTCGGTCCGGCAGGCGGTAGAGTTCGGCGTGGCGCGCCGGGTCGGCCGCTTCCGACCAGGCGTAGGCGAGACCGACCGCACCGCGAAAAACGGCCTCGCCGTCTTCGCCAAGAGCGTAAAGGAAATGGCGCGCGGCCCGATCATCGCCGGGGTTCGGCACTTCGGGCATGGCCGCTAGCGCCGCGGCGGCGAGGTCGCGCTCGGCGTTGGACAGGCGCAACCGGTCGGCGATCCGCTCGACGTCCTCGGCGACCCGGCACACCGCGGCGGTCAACCGGAGCGCGACCGAGGGGCGGGCATCGACGCTGCGCTCGAAGTCGAGGTAGCGCGAGAATGGCCCCAGACAGGCGACGCCGGCGAGGATGACGGGCAGGACGCCGCAATCCTGCATCAGGCCGAGCATCTCGGCGGCGTGCGGCGCGAGCACGATGCGCCGCATCTCCTGGCCGACCCGCTCCGCGGACAGCGTGCGCAGTCCGTCGCGGGCCCGGATCGCTGCGCCAAGGCCGGGCGCGTCGAGGGCGCCGTCGCCGAACTCGGCGTTGAATCGAAAGAACCGGAGAATGCGAAGCCGGTCCTCGGCGATGCGTCGGTCGGGGTCGCCGATGAAGCGGATGCGGCGGGCGACGATGTCGGCGAATCCTCCCAGCGGGTCGTGCACCGTTCCGTCGGCGTCCAGCGACAGGGCATTGATGGTGAAGTCGCGGCGGCGGGCGTCGGCGGTCCAGTCACGGCCGAAGCGGACCACTGCGCGACGGCCATCGGTCTCCACGTCCTCGCGGAGCGTCGTCATCTGAAACGGCACGCCGTCGGCGATCAGCGTCACGGTGCCATGCTCGATCCCGGTCGGCACGGCCTTGATTCCGGCTCGGGCCGCCCGCGCCGTCACCTCGCCGGGGAGGGCCGTAGTGGCGAAGTCGATGTCACCGACCGGCCGTCCGGCAAGGGAATCGCGCACGGCGCCGCCGACGATGCGGATCTCTTCGCCGCCGCCGCCGAGCGCGGCGAAGACACGCTGCACGGGCGTCGCCGAGAGCCAGGCGGCGCCGGCAAGGCTCGGCAGGGCCGCGTCGGACTCCAGCGCCACGCCGGCTACTCGAAATGGGCGGGGACGAGCACCCCGTCGATGATCTGGGCAGGCACGTATGTGCTGCCGGCGGTGGCGCCGTCGAACTGGAGGAAGGCCACCACCGCGATCACCATCAGCAGCGCGCCACCCACGCCGAGCCAGGTGATGGTGCGTACCGGCCAGTCGCTGGCGCTGCCGACGGTGCCACGGGTTGCGTACATCCAGGCCGCATAGATGCCGAACGGTACCAGAAAGAACACGATGTTGAAGGCGATGAGCCGCGTCATCTAGGCGAACACCCGTTCATACAGACCGCGGATAATTCCGGCGGTGACGCCCCAAATATAGTGCTCGCCGAACGGCATCTCATAGAAGTAGCGCACAGCGCCGCGCAATTCGCGGCTGCCCTGCCGATGATTTGTCGGCGACATCAGGAAGGGGAGGGGCACCTCGAACGCGCTCACCACCTCGTGCGGGTTGAGGGCGAGGCGGTGGGCGGGGTCGACCATCGCCACTACCGGCACGATTCGGAAGCCCGACCCGGTCAGGTAGGGATCGAGACTCCCGATCGGGGTGACGAGCGCACGATCGAGGCCGACTTCTTCTTCGGCCTCGCGCAGGGCGGCGTCGGTCGGCGTCGCGTCGGTCGGGTCGATCTTGCCGCCCGGAAAGGCGATCTGGCCGGCGTGGCTGGCAAGGTGCGCCGTGCGCCGGGTGAGGAGGATCGTCGCCTCGGGCTCGCGTGCCACCACCGGAATCAGCACCGCCGCGTCGCGGAACGGACCAGCGTCAAGGACGAAGCCGGGATTGAGGACATGGTCGCCGGCAACCACCGCGATCGGCCTGGGGACGGCGTGGTCCTTGTCCTTCAGGCGTTCGCTGGCGCGCCGGGCGAAGGCCGAAGGGGAATAGGGATGTTCGTCGTCCGCCATGGTCGTCTTGAACGTCGCGCCTGTCATCACATTCCGGTGAGGCGGAGGGCGACGCTCTCACGGACCAGGAGAGGGAAGTCCGCTCCCCGTCGCCGGCCATTGTTTTGCCGCGCTTTACCCTATCTCATCCCGGGACGCGACGAAGGAAGCAGAAGGATCGGCTGGCGACATCCCTCTATTGCCACCGCGTCGGCCATGCAACACTTGTCTGCTCCGACCGCAAGCCAGTCGACCTTAAGCCAGAGGGATTTCGCCCGTCCAATGAGCGCACTCAATCAGCCCCAGCTTGACACCGACCCCGATCGCATCGTTGCCGAAGTCGAGGCGGCTGTCGGACAGATGCGGGCGGTGCGGTCCGCCATCTCCAGGGTCATCTACGGCCAGGAGACTGTCGTCGATCGCGCCCTCATCACGATCATGGCCGGCGGTCATGGTTTGCTCATCGGCGTCCCGGGCCTTGCCAAGACCAAGCTGGTCGAAACCATCGGGATCGTGTGCGGGCTTTCGGCCGCGCGCATCCAGTTCACGCCCGACCTGATGCCCTCCGACATTATCGGCTCCGAGGTGATGGACATCGCGGCGGACGGAAGCCGCGCCTTCCGCTTCGTGCCGGGGCCGGTGTTCACCCAGCTGCTGATGGCCGACGAGATCAATCGCGCCAGCCCGCGCACGCAGTCGGCGCTCCTTCAGGCGATGCAGGAACACCACGTCACCGTCGCCGGCCAGCGCCATGACCTGCCGACGCCCTTCCATGTGCTGGCGACGCAGAACCCGCTCGAGCAGGAGGGCACCTACCCGTTGCCGGAGGCGCAGCTCGACCGTTTCCTTCTCCAGATCGACGTGATCTACCCTGACCGCGACGCGGAGCGACGGATGCTTTTCGAGACCACCGGCGCGACCGATGCGGCGGCCGAAGCGGTGCTGGACTCCGACGCGATCCGCGCGATCCAGCGGCTGGTGCGGCGCATGCCGGTCGGCGAGTCGGTCGTCGAGGCGATCCTCAACCTCGTCCGTTCGGCACGGCCCGGCGATGGCGACCCGCGTTTTGCGAACGCGATCGCATGGGGCCCGGGGCCTCGCGCCAGCCAGGCGATGATGCTCGCGGTACGGGCTCGTGCCCTGATTGATGGCCGATTCGCGCCATCGCTTGATGATGTCGCCGAACTTGCCGAGCCGGTGCTGAAACATCGCATGGCGCTGTCGTTCGCCGCTCGCGCCGACGGAATGACCGTCGCGGAGGTGATCGCCGGTCTCAAGGGGAAGATCGGATAGCGATGGCGCCGGAGGCCGGGGCGGGGCGCGACCCCACTGCGATCCGCGGTGTTCTGACCGAGGCCAAGGGCGTTGCCGCGGGCCTCCCCGATCTCCTGATCGAGGCGCGCCGGGTGTCGGCGACGGTCATGGCCGGCTGGCACGGGCGTCGCGTGCCCGGCCGCGGCGAGACCTTCTGGCAGTTCCGGCCCTTCGTGCCCGGCGAGGCCGCGTCGTCGGTCGATTGGCGCCGCTCCGCCCGTGACGAGCAGCATCTGTTCGTTCGCGAAAAGGAATGGGAGGCCGCCCACACGATGTGGCTGTGGGCCGACCTGTCCGCTTCGATGAACTTCCGGTCGCGGCTCGGTGGCGCTCTGAAGCGCGATCGGGCGGTGATGCTGCTGCTGGCGCTGAGCGAGCTTCTGGCCGCCGCCGGCGAGCGGGTTGGCCTCCTCGGCGAGAGCGACCCGGTGCTCGCCCGCAACGCCGCCGAGCGCATCGCCCAGTTTGTCGCCCGCGCCCGGCCGGGCAAGCCCGATCCGCGCAGCCTTCGCCGCTTCAGCGATGTGACCTTGTTCGGCGACTTTCTCGATCCCCTCCCCGAGACCGAGGCAACGCTGGAGGCGATCGTCCGTTCCGGCGCCCGCGCCCATCTGGTTCAGGTCGTCGACCCGGCGGAGGAGACTTTTCCCTTCACCGGCCGCACCGAGTTCGTCGATCCCGAGACCGGTGTGCGTCACGTCGTCGGCCGCGCCGAGCAATATCGCGGCGACTATCAGGCGCGGCTCGCCGCGCTGCGCGAGCGCCTCATGCTGACCTGCCGGCGGCTCGACTGGACCTTCCTGATCCACCGCACCGACCGGCCGGCGAGCGAGGTGCTGCTCGCACTCCACGCGCGCCTCGCCGATCGCCACGCGCATGCGGTCTACTCAAGCGTGGGGCGGGCGGCATGAGCGGCTTGCCCTTCGCCTTCGTCTATCCGCCGATCCTGTTCGCTCTGGTGGCGTTGCCGCTGATCTGGATCCTGCTGCGGGTAACGCCACCCAAACCCAGGACCGAGAGCTTCCCGCCGACGCGGCTGTTGCTGGAGATCGCGCCGAAGGAGGAGACGCCGGCCCGGACACCATGGTGGCTGATCCTGCTCCGCTGCCTCATCGCTGCAGCCCTGATCGTGGCGCTCGCCGGACCGATCTACCGTCCGACCAGCGAGGAGGCTCCCGGCAGCGGGCCGCTCCTGCTTGTCGTCGATAATGGCTGGGCCGCGGCGCCCCGTTGGCCGGCGATCGGCGAGACCGCGGGGCGCATCATCGCGCTCGCCGAGCAGGCAGGCCGACCGATCACGCTGCTCGCCACCGCCGATGGCCCGGCGCAGGAGCTCGCCCCCGCCGACGCCGGCGAGGCGCGACGCCGGCTGGAGGCTCTGGCGCCACGGCCCTGGGCCGCGGACCATGCCGGGCTCCTCCCGCCTCTCGACGCCGCGGTGCGGTCGCGCGGCTTCGGCGGCACGGTCTGGCTTTCGGATGGCCTCGCCGGCCCGGGGGCCGATTCCCTGGCCAGGTTGCTCACGGAGCGGGTGGATGGCCCGCTCGTCGCCTATGCCGATGACCGTGCCGAGGTCGTCGCCCTCAAGCCGCCGGTCGGTGCGGCCGACGCGCTCGTCGTGCCGGTGATCCGGAGTGCGCCGGAACTCCCCACGTCGGGTTTCGTCCGCGCCACCGATCAGCGCGGCCGCACTGTCGGCGATGTGCCTTTCTCCTTCGCCGCGGGCGAGCCCGAGACGGAGGCGCGGTTCACGCTGCCAGTCGAACTCCGCAACGACATTGCCCGGCTCGACGTTGTCGGCGACGAAACGGCGGGCGCCGTCCAGCTTCTCGACGACCGCTGGCGCCGGCGTCGCATCGGCCTGCTCTCGGGCGGCGCAGCAGACGCCGAGCAGCCGCTGCTCTCGCCGCTCTACTACATCGCCCGCGCCGTCCAGCCCTTCGCCGATGTCACCGAGCCGCGCGACGCCAATGCCGCCGTTGCGGTGCCGGAGCTGATCGAGGCCGGTACGTCGGTGATGGTGATGGCCGATATCGGCACGCTGCCGCCGGAGGTCGAGGAGAAGGTGGCGGCCTGGGTCCATGCCGGCGGCACTCTGGTGAGGTTTGCCGGACCTCACCTCGCCACCGCCACCGATTCACTGGTCCCGGTCAGGCTCAGGAACGGGGACCGCGTGCTCGGCGGCAGCCTGACCTGGGAAGTGGCGCAGCCGCTGGCGACGCTGTCGGAATCGAGCCCCTTCGCCGGGATGCCGGTGCCCGACGACGTGACGGTAAAGCGCCAGGTGCTGGCCGAGCCCGACGGCGCATTGTCGGAGCGGACCTGGGCCGCTCTCGCCGACGGAACGCCGCTGGTGACGGCGGCGCCTTCCGGCGAGGGATGGCTGATCCTTTTCCACGTCACTGCCGACACGAGCTGGTCGAACCTGCCGCTCTCCGGCGCATTCGTGGAGATGCTCCGGCGGATCGTCGCCTTCTCGAACGCCGCCAAGGCCGGAGGTCGCGACGAGGCCGGCAAGAGCCGGGAGACGATCGCGCCCTGGCGACTCCTCGACGGCTATGGCCGCTTCGCCACCCCCGGTCCCGAGGCGCGGCCGATTCCCGCCAACGTCACCGCGGTGGTGCCGGGGCCAACGCATCCGCCCGGCCTCTACGGCAGCGAGGCGGGCTTCGTCTCGCTGAACCTTCTCGACGCCGGCGCGACGCTCCGGCGCTTCGAGCCGGCCATGGTCGAGGGCGCTTCAGTGCGGCCGTACCCGACCGAGGCGCCCACCGATCTTCGACCGTGGCTGCTGGCGGCGGCCCTTGCCCTGTTCCTGCTCGATGCCGTCGCCGTCCTCTGGCTCAACGGCGCCTTCTCGTCCGCCGGCCGCCGCCGTGCGGCCGGGACCGCGGCGGTGCTGATCGCGGTCGCAGCCCTCGGCGCTGCCGCTGTCCCGCTGGCGCGTGCCGACGAGGCGAGCGACCAGTTCGCGCTTGAGGCCGTCGGGCAGACCCGTCTCGCCTATGTGCTGACCGGCAACGCCGAGATCGACGAGGCGAGCCGTGCGGGACTGTTCGGGTTGTCGCTGGTCCTGTCGGAGCGGACGGCGCTCGAGCCCGGCGATCCGATCGGCGTCGATCCGGCGCGCGACGAGCTCACCTTCTTCCCGTTGCTCTACTGGCCGATCGATCCGGCCAGCCCGATGCCGAGCTCCGACACGATGGCCCGGATCGACGCCTACATGCGTCAGGGCGGGTCGGTGCTGTTCGATACGCGCGACCAGCTGGAGCGTTCGACCACGGTCGGCACGCTGAGCGGAACGCCGGCGGTCGAGCGTCTCCGCGACATGCTCGCCAGCCTCGACGTCCCGCCGCTTGAGCCGGTGCCGGCCGACCATGTGCTGACCAAGGCGTTCTACCTGCTGTCGGATTTCCCCGGCCGGTACAGCGGTGGCCCGCTCTGGGTCGAGGCTACGCAAGCCTCGGAGGAACCGCAGGACCGTCCGGCGCGGGCGGGCGACGGCGTCTCCTCGATTCTCATCACCGAGAACGACTTCGCCTCCGCCTGGGCGATCGACGAAGGCGGCAACTTCCTCTACCCGACCGTGCCCGCCGACCCGTTCCAGCGTGAGATCGCCTTCCGCTCGGGGGTCAACATCGTCATGTACACGCTGACCGGCAACTACAAGGCCGACCAGGTGCATGTGCCGGCGCTGCTCGAGAGGCTCGGCCAATGACGTGGTCGCTCGCCGTCGAGCCGCTGCTGCCGTCGTGGCTGCTCATCATTGCGGCCGTGCTGTCGGTGCTGCTGGTCGTGCCCGGCCTCCTTCGACGCCAGCGCGGGGCATGGCTGCGCGCCGCCGCGGTGGTGATCCTGTTCCTCGCCCTTCTCGATCCGGTGGCGCTTCGCGAGGAGCGTGATCCGCTCCCCACCGTCGTCGCCCTCGTCACCGACAACAGCGCCAGCCAGACGCTCGACGGCCGCGATCAGACGACGGCCGCGGCGCGGGCCGAGCTTGAGGCCCACCTCGCCGAGTTCCGCAACATCGAGGTCCGCGAGGTCGACGCCGGCGCGCCGGGGGGCATGGTCGATGGCACCATGCTGTTCGGACCGCTCGCAGCGGCGCTTTCGGACGTCCCGCCCGAGCGGCTGGGCGCCGTGATGATGCTCACCGACGGCGAGGTCCATGACGTGCCGGCCACCGTTGACGCGCTCGGCTATTCGGCGCCCGTCCATGTCCTGCTTTCCGGCCGCGAGGATGAGATCGACCGGCGCCTGGTCATCGACGCGGCGCCGCGCTTCGGCATCGTCGGCGAGAGCCAGACGATCCGGTTCAGGGTGCTCGACGACGGGCCAAGCGCAACCGGCGACCGTGTCCGGGTCAACGTCACGCGCGACGGGAATCCGCTGTCGAGCGAAGTGGTGACAGTCGGCGAGGAGCAGGATTTCACCGTCGACATCGCCCATGGCGGTCCCAACATCCTCGAGTTCGAGGCCGAGCCGCTGGCCGGCGAGCTGACCGAGATCAACAACCGGGCGGTCGCCGCGATCGAAGGGATCCGCGAGAACCTGCGCGTCCTCCTCGTCTCCGGCGAGCCCCACGCCGGCGAGCGGACCTGGCGCAACCTCCTCAAGTCCGACGCCGCGGTCGACCTCGTCCACTTCACCATTCTTCGCCCGCCGGAGAAGCAGGACGGCACGCCGATCAATCAGCTGTCCCTGATCGCCTTCCCGACGCGCGAGCTGTTCTCGGAGAAGATCGACGAGTTCGACCTCATCATCTTCGACCGCTACCAGCACCGCGGCGTGCTGCCGATCCTCTACTTCGACAACATCGCCCGTTACGTTCGCGACGGCGGGGCGCTGCTTATCGCGGCAGGCCCCGACTACGGCGAGGACGGCAGCCTCTACAATACGCCGCTGTCGCCGGTCCTGCCGGCGGCTCCGACCGGCACCGTCACCGAGAAACCCTTCTTTGCCACCGTCACCGATTCCGGCCACCGGCATCCCGTGACCCGCGATCTCGAGGGCTCGGAGTCCGATCCGCCGCACTGGGGCCGCTGGTTCCGGCTGATCGACGTCGATCCCCGGACCGACGGCACCGTGGTCATGGACGGCGCCGACAAGAAGCCGCTGCTGGTCCTCAACCGGGTCGGCGAGGGGCGGGTCGCGCTGCTGCTCTCGGATCACGCCTGGCTGTGGGCGCGCGGCTATGAGGGCGGTGGCCCGCATGTCGACCTGCTGCGGAGGCTCGCGCACTGGCTGATGAAGGAGCCGGACCTCGAGGAGGAGGCCCTTCGCGCGCGGGCCAACGCGGGCGAGCTGGTCATCGACCGCCAGACCATGGCCGACGAGACCCAGGCGGTGACGGTGCGCAGCCCCTCCGGCGCCGAGCAGGTCGTCACCCTGCAGCCGGTCGAGCCCGGCCTGTGGCGGGCGACCCTGCCGGTCGACGAGATCGGCCTCTACCGCATCGAACAGGGCGAGCGGCGCGCCTTTGCCCATGTCGGCGCCGCCAATCCCAAGGAATTCGTCGACGCCCGCTCCACGGATCGCCTGCTTCGTCCGATCGCCGATGCGACCGACGGACGGATCGCCCGCATGGCGGACACCGCCGGTGCCCTCGACTTGCCGCGCATCGTGCCGATCCGTGGCGGCTCCAGCTTCTCGGGCTCGGACTGGATGGGGGTCAGGATGACCGAGGCGAGCGTGCTCAAGGGGATCACCCGGATGCCGCTGTTCGGCGGCTATGCCGGACCGGCGGCGTTCCTCGCCCTGCTCGTGCTCCTGCTCCTGCCCGCCGTCACCTGGTTCCGCGAGGGCCGGTAGCGATCCGCTCCGCCTTCCCGGCAAGGCCTTCCAGCGCGTCCGGCGTCAGCCCGGCGACCAGCACCCGGTCGGGATCCGCCGGCGCGGGGAGAGTGATCGCCCCGCGCGCGAGGCGGGTGAAGCCGAGCGGGCCGTAGTAGGGCTCGTCACCCACGAGGAGAACGACCCGGTGTCCGGCCTCGCGGGCCGCTGCGAGCGAGATCCGGACCAGTTGTTTGCCGGCCCCCTTGCCCTTGTAGGCCGGCTTGACCGCCAGCGGACCCAGCAGGATCGAGGGTCGGCCGCCGATCGTGATCGGCGTCAGCCGGACCGAAGCGATGAACTCGTCCCCGCTGAGGGCGACGAAGGAGAGCGCGGGATCGTGCTGCACCCCCTCGCGGAGGCGAAAGGCGGCGCGAGCAAACCGTCCCGGGCCGAAGGCCTGGGCGTGAAGGGCCTCGATCTCGGCATCGTCGGCCGGATGCTCCGGCCGGTAGGTGAAAGCGGTAGTGGTCATGGCGGGCTCGGCAAACCGGGACAGGCTGGCCCGGCGCGGCCCGCTCTGGTCAGTCGGAGGCGGGCGCGTACCGGACGGGAAACGTCGACGCGGGGCGTCGGCTCAATCGTCGTCGGGTCGTCGGCCTGATCATCGTCTCTGCTCCAGGGCGCGGGGCGCATAGCATGCTGTCCCGTCGACGTCAAAGAGGGCGGGGGATTCGCAACTTGCGGTTTCCGGCGAACAGGCGCAGCCTCACCTACCGGCGGTGGCTCTGCTTCGGAGGCCGGAGTTGCCGATCGCCGGCACGTTGCGAGGGGCAGCGCAATGAGCGAATTCGGTGTGCGGGGCGCGGGCGCTCCCTTTTCCTTTGGCATCGTCGTCATCGCCTGCGGTCTTGGCCTCGCGCCTTCCCGCGCGGTCGGTGGGCAGCTCCAGCTCAACTTCGAGACGCTCGACTACGGCACCACCGGGACATTCATCACCGGCATTCGCGGCGAGACCATCGTCGGCAACTACGTCATACCCGGCGGAACCGGCGGCCTGCTCTATACGTCCGAGTCCGGCATCTGGACGCCGTTCCCCGTCGCGACGGCCAACGGCGTCAACTACCCGGATTCCTACAGCGCGTCTCCTTACGGACCGACCTTCGGTTCGATGGACGGGATCCTGAGGGTCGTCGGCGTCTACAAGACCGGGTCGTCCCCCTACGACCTCGGCTATCTCTATGACGGCGCCGCCGCGCCGGGCGCCTCGCTGCTGACGCTGATCTACCCCGAAAAGCCGGGCGAGCCGACGCTGTTCACGTTCCCCCACAGCACCTTCGGCAACATCGCCGTCGGCGACTACGACACCCAGCTCAAGACCGGCAACGCTTTCATCTACGACATCCCGACCGGCACCTTCAGCACCAACAACAAGCCGGGCGCGGTCAGCACCACCGCCTACGGCGTCTATGGCGACAAGATCGCCGGCGGGTACGGTGCCTTCGGTCCCGATGGCGAGCCGGGCTTCGAGCACGGCTATATCTACGACATGAAGACCGATACCTGGGCCACCTACGATCATCCGGGCGCGCTCTTCACCCACTTCGAGGGGATCACCGGGGCCGGACGCGGCGACGAATACAACCTCGTAGCCGACTGGATCGACGGGAGCGGTGTCCACGCCGCCGTGCTGCATGTCGATGCCGACGGCAACGAGACGTGGATCCCGCTCGAGATCGACGGGGCGACGACGGTGTCGGCCAATTCGATCTACCAGGGTACGGCAGTCGGCGTTTACACCGATGCCACCGGAGTCCATGCCTATCGCGTCGAAATTCCGGGCATCTACAACCCGATCACCAACGACGATACCGTCATCGCCGGCGCTCCGGGGTCGGTGGCGATCGTCGCCGGCAAGGGCGACGACGTCGTCAACAACGGCAAGGTCAGGGCGACGGGGACCGGCGCCGTCGGCATTCACGGCGACACCTACGGTGTCATCAACAACGCCGGCAAGGTGGTGGCAACGGGGAAGGGGGCGACCGCCGTCGAAATGAATGGCGCGTTCGGCTCGCTGCTCAATGGCGGCGTGGTCAAGGCCGCCAAGGGCGCCGTCGCGATCGGCACAGGGTCAGGCGCGACAGGCAGCCTCGTCGTCAACAAAGGGGTCATCGACGGGCTGGTCTACGTTGCGGCCGGACCCGATGTGCGGTTCGAGAACAGCGGCTGGCTGGGCATCTCGCACAAGGGCGCCGGAACGAAGCATCTGGTCAGCGGCACCTATGCCCAGACCGCGGACGGCACGCTGGCCCTCCGCATGGGCGGCAACCGCAACGACAAGCTCAAGGTGCTCGGCGCGGCACGGCTCGACGGCGCCGTCGCGCCGATCTTTGCCAATGGCGGGTTCCGCCGCCACTACACGCTGGTGAAGGCGGGCGACGAGGTGACGGGGACGTTCGCGACGCTCGATGCGGTCGGCCTCCCCAGCTTTCTCGTCGCCTCGCTCGACTACGCCAACAGCAAGGTGACGCTCGACCTCGCCGCCGCGTTTGCCGGTACGACCGGGCTCGATCACAATCAGGGGGCGGTGGCCCAGGCGCTCGACGACGCCTTCAACAAGGGCGGCGGTATCCCCAAGGGCCTCGAGGGCGCGCTGTTCGGCCTGTCGGACCCCGACCTGCCCGCGGTGCTCGACCAGCTTTCGGGCGAGATCCATGCGAGCACCCAGGCGGTGCTGATCGGGCAGTCGCTGTTCACCCGCCAGGCCATTCTCGGCCACCTTCGCGAAGGCACCCGTACGCCTGGCGGCGGCTCGGACCTCGCGATCGGCTACGCCGGCGATCCCGTTCTCGCGCCGCCTGACGTGTCCGGCAATCCGCGCCAGCCATTCTGGGCCCAGGCGATCGGGAGCTGGGGTTCGATCGATGGCGACGGCAATGCCGCAACCGTCGACTACAGCCTCGGCGGCGTCATTGCCGGCGTCGACCTTGTCGATCGCGATACGTGGCGGGCCGGGCTCGCCTTCGGCTATTCCCAGTCGAGCGCCGACATCAACGATCCCTGGAGCACCGCCGATACCCAGACCGGAACGGTCGCCGGCTACGCCGACACCAGCCTAGGAGCCTGGAAGCTGCGGGCAGGCGCCTCCTACGGCTTCAACGCCATCGACACGCGGCGCTCGATCAGCCTTGGCGGCAGCACCAGCACGCTCAAGGCCGACTATGACGCCGGAACCGGGCAGGTCTTCGGCGAGGTCGGCTACCAGGCCGCCGTGGCCGGCGCGGTGTTCGAGCCGTTCGCCGGGCTGGCCTGGGTCCACCTCGCCACCGAAGGCTTCAGCGAGCGTGGCCGGGCGGGGGCCCTTGACGGGTCGTCGAGCACGGCCAATGTCGGTTATTCGACGCTCGGCGTGCGCATTGCGGGCGATGTCGATGCCGGCGGCATGGTGTTTTCGCCGCGGCTCGCGGTCGCCTGGCAATACGCATTCGGTGACCTCACGCCGGAGACGGCCATGGCCTTCGCGGCGACCAGCGGTGCGGGCTTCACGGTCGCCGGGGCGCCGATCGCCGAGAATGCGGCACTGATCGATGCGGGCTTCGATTTCACCATCACGCCGAAGGCAAGACTCGGTCTGTCCTACGTCGGTCAGATATCGGGGAGCGACTATGACAGCGCCGTGCGCGGCACGCTGTCCTGGGCGTTCTGAGGTCGCGGCTCACCACTCGGCGGCAGGATCGCTGCCGGTGGCGATTTCTTCAAGCCGTCGGCGCGTGGCATCGGTGGTGTCGGGCGGGAGCGCGCCGGTCGGGAAGAAGCCGCTCTCGACGATCTCGAAATTGCGGGGCGGCGGCTGGCGCTGCTGCCAGTCGCGGCAGACGTAGAAGGCGACGTGGTCGCGCGGCGATGCCCGGTTGTTCCAGTAGATGCCGAACAGTTCGGCCGGCCCGGTGAGGCCGATGCCGGCCTCTTCGAGGAGTTCACGGCGGAGTGCGGCCTGCATCGATTCACCCTTGTCGACGCCGCCGCCGGGCATGTACCAGCCGGGCACGTAGCTGTGGCGGACAAGGAATATCCGTCCCTGGTCGTCGAAGACCGCGGCGCGGACACCGAGCGTCATCCCGTTGCGGAAGCGGTTGAGAAAGAGATAGGCGCGGGTCGGAAAGCGCAGATTGGGAGGCTGCATACGGTCCGGTTTTCGTTGGCGGCGTAGCGGTTCCACCCTATATCAGCTTGGCGGCGGGATGCACCGCTCGTCGCCCGTCTTTACCGTGCCCTGGGGCTTCGCTAGCCGAGATCGTGTTCACGCTCGCCCATCTCTCCGACCCCCACCTCGGACCTCTGCCGCAGGTTCGTTGGCGCGAGCTCGCCTCCAAGCGGGCCCTCGGCTACGCCAACTGGCGGCGCGGCCGGGGCGCCAAATTGGGGCCGTCGAGCCTTGTCGCGCTGGTCGGCGATCTCCGCGAGTCGGACCCGCACCACATCGCCGTCACCGGCGATCTCATCAACATCGGCTTGCCGGCGGAGGTCGAGGCGGCGCGCGAGTGGCTTGAGGCAATCGGGACGGATCGCGACGTCACCGTGGTCCCGGGCAACCACGATGCCTATCTGCCCGGGTCGATCCGGCGCTACAGCGAGGCGTGGGCCCCATACATGCGGGGCGACGAGGGGGACGGCGGCACATTCCCCTTTGTCCGCCGCCGCGGGCCGTTGGCCCTCGTCGGCGTGTCCAGCGCGGTTGCGACCGCGCCACTGATGGCGACCGGGCGCATCCGCCCGGCCCAGTCCGAAGCGCTGGCCGAGACCCTCCATCAGCTGGGACGCGAGGATCTGTTCCGGGTGGTGCTGATCCACCATCCGCCGGTCAAGGGCTCGACCCCCTGGCACAAGCGTCTGGTCGGGGCGAGCGGCTTCCGCGCGGCGGTGGCGGATGCCGGCGCCGAACTCGTCCTCCATGGCCACAATCATGTCACCAGCGTCGCGACGATCCCCGGACCGTCCGGCGCGGTGCCGGTCGTTGGCGCGACGTCTGCGTCCCTTCATCCCCACCCCGGCCGGCCCGGCGGCAGCTATCTGCTCTACCGCATCGGACGGCGGAACGGCGGGTTCGAGACCGAGATGATCGAGCGGGGCGCGCGGAGAGCCGGTGGACCGGTCGAGACCCTCTCGGTCCGGCGCCTCGACGGCTGAGGCGACTTCAGGCGCCGGCCTGCACGACCCAGAGATAACCGACCAGGGCGATCATGCCGATCAGCAGACCGCCGAGGAAGGCCGCAACCACCCAGCCCATGACACGCCGGTCGGGGGTTTCGGCCGGCGACGGCGGGGAGAGCGTACGGGCAAGCTCGCGGGCCGTGCGCCGCCGGCTTGTCTCTTCGCCGCGGTCGGTGCGCCGGAGCAGCCAGTCGCCCTCCATTGCCCGCTCGCGCTCAATGATGCGCTCGGCGACGTAGTTGGTGATCATGTCGGCCATGTCGCCGAGGTCGGCGGTCTCGAGGATCACCGTCCGGCCGAGGCGGGTATCCTTGAGGAAGCGATAGGTGCGCCGGTCGCGGTCCATGACCACGAACGAGGTCATGTCGATCCAGAGACGGGATGGCGTGCCGCCCGTGACGCTGAGCACGAACGTCTCGTTGTCGTCGGGGATCTCGGCAAACACGCTGCGGAGTTCGTCCGCCAGCATTTCGAGGCGCGCCCGCTCCGCATCGCGAAGCTCGACCACCACGTCCGACCGCTCCGTCTCGGCCGTGCGCACGCGACGGATGGCCTCCTTGAGGCTCCGCACACCGGCTCCGCCGCGATGATCGGACGTATCGCTCATATCTTCCCGCAGCCGCCCGCTATGGTTAGCAGGGTATTATCAAATTTAAACTCATTTGGCACACGTTTGGTTAACCGACGCGGGGCCGAGGAACGCCACGCGCAAGACAGGGACCGTTCCGGAATGAATCCGCTTCCAGCCGCCGTGGCCCGGGTCGAGGCCGCAGCCGAAGTGCTCGGCCTCGCCATCTCCGTCCGGCTCATGCCGGACAGCACCCGCACTGCCGCCGAAGCCGCGCACGCTTGTGGATGCGATGTCGGCCAGATCGTGAAATCATTGGTTTTCCAGGGCAAAGCCACCGGGCGCCCTCTGCTCCTCCTCGTTTCCGGAGCGAATCGCGTCAATGAGAAGGGTGTCGCGGTTACGCTCGGGGAGCAACTCGTTCGTCCGGATGCCCACATGGTTCGTGCCGCGACCGGCTTCGCCATCGGCGGCATCCCGCCATTCGGCCATGCGACGCCGCTCGCAACATGGGCGGACGAGGACCTGTTTCAATACGAGACGGTATGGGCCGCCGCAGGCACCCCCAATGCGGTGTTTTCCGTCAACCCGGCCCGGCTCCGCGACGCCGTCGGGGCGCAGGTGATCGCAGTGAAGTGAGGGGTCAACCGCCCCCGGGGCGGCGGGCGACGAAGACGTGCGCGGTGATGCTGAACACGGGCTGCCCGTCCTGATTGACGCCGACGGTCTCGATCGACACCAGCCCCCACGCCGGCCGCGAGGCGGATTCACGCTTGGCCAGGATCGTTCCGGTGAACGTCACAGCGTCGTCGGCATAGACCGGCCGAAGCCATTTGAGGTCATCGAACCCCGGTGAGGGGCCGGGAGCGACCGGCTCGCGTCCGGCCGCCCGCGCCCGCTCGGCGAGCCGGCCGAAATGGCGGGCGAGCAGCCCCATCATCGCCGATGCGGTGTGCCAGCCGCTGGCGCAGATTGCGCCGAAAGGACCGGACTTCGCGGCCGCCTCGTCGACATGGAAGGACTGGGGGTCGTAGGCGAGGGCGAAGCGTCGGATCTCCTCGGCGCTGAAGCGGTGGGTGCCGAGCGCCAGTCCGGTGCCGACGTCGATGTCTTCGTAGATCACGTCGTCGCCCCTCGCCGGAAGAAGATCGGGCAGTCCATCACCAGAACGGTCTCGCCGGCCTGATTGGTCACCTCGCTCCGGAATCGCACGATGCCGATCTCCGGTCGCGAGGCCGACGCGCGCGCCTCGAGCACGGTGGCAGCGCCGCTCAACCGGTCCCCCGGCCGCACCGGCCGGCGCCACTTCAGCGTCTCGATGCCTGGCGAGCCCATCGAGTTCGATTCGACCAGAAACCCATCGCAGAGCATGCGCATCAGCAACGCACAGACGTGCCAGCCCGAAGCGGAGAGGCCGCTGGTCAGGTCGGTCGGCGGCGCGCGTTCGTCGAGGTGGAAGGGCTGCGGGTCGAACTCCGCCGCAAAACTGATGATCTCGGCGCGGCTCACCTGCCTTCCGGGGAGCGGAATCGTCTCGCCGACGGCAAAGTCCTCGAAGTGGCGCTTCGGCACGAAGGGCTCCTGCATATCGTTCGGTCGATCGAGATAGACTGCCCGCGTCGCGTGATCAACGCTGGCGATGGGGTGCTCCACGCGTCGGCCGCTGCGATATGTCCCGATTGACGGCTGGGGTCAGCCCGCGCATGGAAGCGTCTTGAACCTGTGATGACGAGGAATCGCACTTGATCGACGGAAGCCGTGCCGGCAATCACGGATTCTGGGCGATCACGGCATACTTCAATCCCGCTGGCTTCCGACGGAGGCTGGCGAATTTCCGACTGTTCCGAGAGCACCTCGCCGTGCCCCTGGTTGCCGTCGAGCTCGCCTATGGACCGGACTTCGAACTGACGCCCGGGGATGCCGACGTTCTCATCCGGCTCCGCGGCACGGACGTCATGTGGCAGAAGGAGCGGCTGCTCAACGTCGCCCTCGACTCGCTGCCGGCGTCCTGCACCTCGGTCGCGTGGCTCGATTGCGACCTGATCTTCACCGATCCGGGTTGGCCAGAGCGCACGATTTCCGCGCTCGAGCGCTTTGCTCTGGTGCAGCCGTTCACACTCGTTCATCGCATGCCGCAGTCCTGGCGACCCGGCAGTCCTGTGACCGATGCCCACGACATGAGCTCCATCCACCATCTGCTCGAGGCAGGGATGAGCCTGGAAGATTGCCTCCGGAGGGATGGCGAAGCGATCCGCTGCGCGCGTGGCATGGCCTGGGCGGCGCGGCGCGATCTGCTCGAGGCCCATGGGCTGTTTGACCAGGGAATCCTCGGTGGCGGCGACGCACTCTTCTTCCGGGCGGCGTTCGGGTATTTCGGCGAGGCCGAGCGGCGCCTGTATATGGGGGATCGCTGGTCGGAGGCCTACAGGTCCTGGGCAACGCCGTTCCACAGTGCGGTAAAGGGGGCCGTCGGCCATGTTGCCGGCGAGGTTCTTCACCTCTGGCACGGGGACATCGCGGCGCGGCGCTATGCCGAGCGGTTTCGCGGTTTCGCCGCGTTTGGCTTCGACCCCACCACCGACATCGCCTGCGACGACCGCGGCGCCTGGCGCTGGGACTCCGACAAGCCCGAGATGCACGCCTTCGTGCGGCGCTACTTCGACAGCCGCCGGGAGGACGGATAGGCTTCGAGGCCAGGGGCTGGCCGTGGCTGGTCGCAGCGGGACGTCCGGCTGATCGGGGTCAGGGCTTCCGGGTGCCGCCGATGCTGACGCAGAGGAGGCGGCAGGGCGTGTCGCCGGGCACGTTCCAGGCGTGGCGGACGCCGTTCTGGACGGCGGTGTCGCCTTCGGCGAGATCGACCGTGGCGCCGTCGTCGAGCCGGATGGTGCAGCGGCCGGAGAGGACATAGAGAAGATCGACCGTGTCGGTCCGGTGCATGCCCGGATGGTCCTTGTCCATCGCGGCGAACAGGCCGGGCAGCTCGCGCTCGGCGTCCGCCGTCGCGGCGGTGATGTCGAGGCCGGACGGTTGCGGAGTCGAGGTCGGCGGTATGGTGATGATCTCGAACCGGTAGCCCTCCGCCGGCGGAAACCAGGTGGCAAAGGGCGGCTCGGCGCCATCGTTCGGAAAGCTCGGCGCAGAGTCGGCGCCCCAGAGGGAGAAGAACTCGGCGCCCGGCATCAGGGCGGGGGTCTTGGGGCTGACCGTCCGATCGCTCACCACCACCGAGTCTCCTGCCGGAGACGTGCCGGTGACCACGCGGCGTATGCCTGGCTTTGCCATCTGTCCCCGTTCTACACGTTGAACTTAAAGTGGAGCACGTCGCCGTCCTTGACTACGTAGTCCTTGCCTTCGTCGCGGGCCTTGCCGGCTTCCTTGGCGGGCTGCTCGCCGCCGAGACCGGTGAAATCGTCGTAGGCGATGGTCTGGGCGCGGATGAATCCCTTTTCGAAGTCGGTATGGATCACGCCCGCCGCCTGCGGCGCCCTGGCGCCGTCGGGAATCGTCCACGCCCGCACTTCCTTCACGCCGGCGGTGAAGTAGGTGATGAGGCCGAGGAGGGCGTATCCGGCGCGGATCAGGCGGTCGAGCCCGGGCTCCTCGAGGCCGAGGGAATCGAGGAAGTCGCGCTGCTCCTCGTCGGGGAGCTGGGCGATCTCGGCCTCGATCGCGGCGGAGATCACCACGCAGCCGGCGCCCTCGGCAGCGGCCATTTCCTCGACCTTCGCCGACAGCGAATTGCCGGTGGCGGCCGAGGTTTCCTCGACATTGGCGACGTAGAGGACCGGCTTGGCGGTGAGCAGGTTGAGCGCGGCGAAGGCCTTCTCCTCGCCGGCCGGTATGTCGGCCACGCGCGCCGGCTTGCCGGCGTTGAGGGCGGCCAGCGCCGCATCCATCAGCGCAACCTCGGCCTTGGCCTCCTTGTCGCCGCCCTGGGCGCGCTTGCGAAGCTGGGTCACCCGCCGCTCCAGGCTCGAAAGGTCGGCGAGCATCAGCTCGGTGTTGACCGTCTCGGCGTCCGAGACCGGATCGACCCGGCCCTCGACATGGGTCACGTCGCCGCCTTCGAAGCACCGCAGCACATGGACGATCGCATCGACCTCGCGGATGTTCGCGAGGAACTGGTTGCCGAGGCCTTCGCCCTTGGACGCGCCGCGGACAAGCCCGGCAATGTCGACGAAGCTGATCCGGGTCGGCACGATCTGCTGCGGCTTGACGATTGCGGCGAGCTCGGCAAGGCGTGGATCGGGAACCGCCACCTCGCCGGTATTCGGCTCGATCGTGCAGAAGGGATAGTTCGCCGCTTGCGCCGCGGCCGTGCGGGTCAGCGCGTTGAAAAGAGTCGACTTGCCGACATTCGGCAGGCCGACGATGCCGCAGGTGAAGCCCATTCGCTTTCCGTTCTTTCAATGCTGGATGGCGGGGGTGCCGGTCCCGGCGCGACACTTGGCCGATGCGGGTGGTTGGAATCAAGGCGGAATCGCCCGAGCAGCGGTTTCGAACGGTCGGTTTCGCGCCTTCCACGTTGATCTCCCGTCATGCATCGCTAGGCTGGTGGCGGTAGGAGCCGATCGAGGGAGGATCATGATCATGGCAAACGGGTTGCGGCGGCTTGCCGTGATGACGGCAATAGCAGCCGGGGCGCTCGCGCCGGTTGCGGCGAGCGGACAGGACTTCATCAACATCCTCACCGGCGGGACCAGCGGCGTCTACTATCCCCTCGGCGTCGCGCTCTCGACGATCTATGCGGCCGAGATTCCGGAGGCCAAAACGCAGGTCCAGTCGACCAAGGCCTCGGTCGAGAACCTCAACCTCCTCCAGCAGGGCCGCGGCGAGGTCGCCTTCGCTCTCGGCGATTCGGTCAAGCTCGGCTGGGAGGGCAATACCGAGGTCGGGTTCCCCGGAAAGCTCGACAAGCTGCGGGCGATCGCGGCGATCTATCCCAACTATGTCCAGGTGGTGGCGAGCGAGGATTCCGGCATCGCCACTCTCACGGATCTCAAGGGCAAGAGCCTCTCGGTCGGGGCGCCCAAGTCGGGTACCGAGCTGAACGCCCGGGCCATCCTGGCCGCGGCGGGACTGACCTATGACGACCTCGGCCGCGCCGAGTATCTGCCGTTCGGGGAGTCGGTCGAGCTGATCAAGAACCGCCAGCTCGACGCAACGCTCCAGTCCGCCGGGCTCGGCGTCGCATCGATCCGCGACCTTGCCGCCTCGATCCCGATCATCATCGTCTCCGTCCCGGCCGACCTCGTCGAGAAGATCGGCGCGCCCTATGCACCCGGCGTCATCCCGGCCGGCACTTACGACGGTCAGACCGCCGACGTGCCGACCGCGGCGATCACCAACATCCTGGTGACGCGGGCTGATCTCGACGACGAGACCGTCTACCGCATGACCAAGGCGCTGTTCGAGAATCTCGACGAGATGGTCGCCGCCCACGCCGCGGCCAAGGCGATCGACATCGACAGCGCGACGAAGGGCTTGCCGATACCCCTCCATCCCGGCGCCGAGCGCTACTACAAGGAGATGGGCAAGCTGTGAGCGGACGCGGGCCGGACGCTGGCCTGCCCGCACCGCCGTCGCGCTGCGGCGCCTAACGCATGGCCGTACAACCCGAGCAGCCTCGGGAGTCGGCGGCGGGACAGCTCGAAGCGCCGCTCGACGATCCGCTCGCGGCGGGTTTCCCGGCGACCGGCGAGGGGCGGCTGCTGTTCTTCATCGCCGTCGCCTTCTCGGCGTTCCAGGTGCTGACGGCCCTCGGGCTTCTGGTTCTGCCGAGCCAGGTCGTCCGCGCCGTTCATGTCGGCTTCCTTCTCGCTCTCGTGTTTCCGCTGGTCGCTGCGGCGCGCGGTTCGGCGCCGTGGCTCCGGGCGTTGGCGTGGGGCGCGGGGCTGCTGGGGGCCGGGGTTGCCGCCTACCAGTGGGTCTTCTACCGCGACCTGATCATCCGCTCTGGCTACCCGACTACGCTCGATCTCGTGGTCGGTACGGTGCTGCTCGTCGTCGTGCTCCTCGCCGCCCTTCGCGCCCTCGGCGTCGCCCTCCCGATCCTCGCCGGGCTGTTCCTCGCCTACTGCCTGCTCGGCCAGTACCTGCCGTCGCC
>JAGRKZ010000119.1:0-4956 GCA_020442065.1 Bauldia sp. | reverse complement strand
TCCGATCTACGTCTCGTCCACCTACATCTTCCTCTTCATCCTGTTCGGCGCCTTTCTCGAACGGGCCGGCATGATCCGGCTGTTCACCGACATTGCCCTCGGGCTGGTCGGCCATACCCGCGGCGGTGCCGGCAAGGTCGCGGTGGTCTCCTCGGGACTGATGGGGACGATCTCGGGGTCGGGGGTGGCCAACGTCGTCACCACCGGCCAGTTCACCATCCCGCTCATGAAGCGGTTCGGCTATCGCCCCGCCTTTGCGGGCGGGGTCGAGGCGACCGCTTCGATGGGCGGGCAGATCATGCCGCCGGTGATGGGNNGTCGCCTTCATCATGGCCGAGACCCTTGGCGTCGCCTATGCCGAGGTGGTCAAGGCGGCGGTCATCCCGGCCCTTCTCTATTTCGGCTCGACGTTCTGGATGGTGCATCTTGAGGCCGGCAAGCGCGGGCTGCTCGGCCTGCCGCGGGAGGAATGCCCGTCCGCCCTCGATGCGCTCCGCCGCCGCTGGTACCTGATCCTGCCCCTGGCGGCGCTCGTCTTCCTGCTCTTCTCCGGCTACACCCCGCTCTTCGCCGGCTCGATCGGGCTCGCGCTGACCGTCATGCTGATCCTCGGGACGGCGGTTGCGGTCGGGCTGCCCGCGCCGGCCGTCCGCACCGTGTTCTGGGTGGGCCTGGCGCTGGTCGCAGCGGCGTTCATCCAGTTCGGTGTCTTCATTCTGGTCGCGGCGACCGTCGCACTGGTGCTGTGGAACCTCTGGAGCGCCGGTGGCCGCGAGACGCTGCGGCTGTCGGTGGAAAGCCTTGCGGAAGGAGCCAAGACCGCGCTGCCCGTCGGCATCGCCTGCGCCACGGTCGGCATCGTCGTCGGCACCATGACGCTCACCGGCCTTGCCACCACCTTCGGCCAGTTCATCGTCTCGGTCGGCGGCACCAGCCTGTTCCTGTCCCTGGTGCTGACCATGCTCACCTGCCTCATTCTTGGCATGGGCATCCCGACCATCCCCAACTACATCATCACCTCCTCGCTGGCCGGCCCGGCGCTCCTTCATCTCGGCGTGCCGCTGATCGTCAGCCACATGTTCGTCTTCTATTTCGGCATCCTCGCCGACCTCACGCCGCCGGTGGCGCTTGCCGCCTTCGCAGCGGCTCCCATCGCGCGGGCGAGCGGCATGAAGATCGGCGTCGAGGCGGTGAAGATCGCCCTCGCCGGCTTCGTCATCCCGTTCATGGCGGTCTATACCCCGGCGCTGATGCTTCAGGACGGTGGCCCGCTCGCGGCGGCGATCGGTTACCCGGTCGCCGTCGCCTATATCGTCGTCAAGACCTGCCTCGCGATCATGCTGTGGGGCGCGGCGGCGATCGGATTTCTCATCCGGCCGCTGGCACTGTGGGAACGTGTGCTCGCGACCGCGGCGGCGTTCACGCTGGTCGCGGCGCTCCCGCTCACCGACGAGATCGGCTTCGCTCTTGCCGCGGTCATGCTCGGCCAGCACATCTGGCGGGCGCGGCGTCGGGAGGCGCCGGCGTGAGCCTCTGCATCGCGCTCGGGGCGAAGACCCTCATGCTGGCCGGGTCGGTCTTCACGCTCTCGTGGACCCACAGCGTCGAGAAGACCGTGTGGACCGAGACCTGGTCGGTGACCGATGCAGGGCTGGTCGCCATCGAGGCCCGGATCGAAGGCTCCGGCGCAGGCATGGAGCCGCCCGACGGAGCGGTCTTTGACGGGGCCGGCTGGGTCTACCGCCCGCAGCTGTCGCCTCTGCCGCGCCTGGTTCTCGCCGACTCCGGCGCGGTCGGGGCCTGGACGCTCTGTTCGGGTGACGGGTGCCTTGCCCTTGGGGGCGGCGGGGGACCGGCGATCGTCCTTGAACCCTGCGCCCCGTAGCGGTCGCCGATCAGGGCTCTCGGGGACGCGCGGCGCCGAGGATGTCAGCCGCCGAAGAGCTTCTTGAGGCCGCGGGCGAGGGGGCCTTCCTTGTCCCCCGGTCCGGGCGCGGGCTGCCTTTCGTCCGGCGTGGCCGCCCGGGGTGCGGCGCGCTGATCGGCGCCCTTGCCCGCCGGCGTCGCCTTCGGCTTCTTCGCATCGCCCCCGAGGGCTTCGTGGATGCGGTTGGCGAAGGTGGGGTCCTTGCCGGCGGCAAGGAGGCCGGCCTGCTCGGCAATCGCCTCGATCATCGGCTCCAGCCAAGTCCGGTCGACCTTGGCGAAGTCGTGGAGGACGTAGTGGGGGACCGCTTCCTTGGCGCCGGGATGACCGACCCCGATCCGCATCCGGCGGTAGCCGTCGCCGATCGCGCCGCTGGTCGAGCGCAGGCCATTGTGGCCTGCGGCGCCGCCACCGGACTTCATGCGGAGCTTGCCGGGCGGCAGGTCGACCTCGTCGTGGATGACCAGCACATCCGTCGGCGTGAGCTTGTAGAAGCGCATCGCCTCGCCGACCGAACGGCCGGACTCGTTCATGTAGGTGAGTGGCTTGAGCAGGAGGACCTTTTCGCCGCCGATCGTGCCTTCGGCAGTCTCGCCGCGGAAGCGCCGACGCCACGGGCCGAACCCGTGGCGTCGATGAATCGCGTCGACGGCCATGAAGCCGACATTGTGCCGGTGGCCGGCGTACTCCGGTCCCGGATTGCCGAGGCCGGCGATGAGCAGCATGAGACCGCTCCCGGCGCGGGGTGACCGCTACTTCTTGGCTTCGCCCTTGGGGGCTTCGGCGTCCTTCGCCTCGCCGGCGGCTGCCTCGTCGCCAGCGGCCGCGGCTGCAGCGGCGGCACGAAGCTCTTCCTTGACGCCGGCCGGAGCCGCGATCGTGGCGACCGTGAAGTCGCGATCGATCGTCGGCTTCACGCCCTCGGGAAGGGTGATCGCCGAGATGTGCAGCGAGTCGTTGATGTCGAGGCCGGTCAGATCGGCCACGATCGCGTCGGGAATGCCGTCGGCCGGGCACAGCAGCTCGACCCGGTGGCGGACGACGTTGAGCACGCCGCCACGCTTGATGCCGGGGGCGTCGGTGTCGTTGACGAAGTGCACTGGCACCTCGACCCTGATCTTGGTGCCCGCAAGGATGCGCAGGAAGTCCACATGCATGGCGCGGTCGGAGACCGGGTGCATCTGGAAGTCGCGCGGCAGGGTGCGGATCGTCTCGCCACCGACCTTGATGTCGGCCACGGTGGTGAGGAATCCACCCGCGTGGATCTTCATCTCCACGTCGCGGCTGGACAGGTTGATCGACAGCGGCGGCTCCTTGCCGCCGTAGATGACTGCGGGAATCTGGCCCTCGCGACGGACTGCTCTGGCGGCCCCCTTGCCCACCTTTTCGCGGACCGTCGCCGTGAGCTCGTAGCTGGCGCCCATCGGACAACTCCTTGATTTTTCTGGTATGGCCTGCCCCACTGGCAGGGCCTTCGTCCGCGTTGCCTCCAGGGGTGTCGGCGCGGACGGGCGCTGTATAGACGAACTCCCCGCAAATCGCAATCAAACCCATGGGCTTGTCCGGGTGGGTCCGTCAGGCCGAACGCCCGGCGGAGAGGCGTCGGGGCGGACTCAGCACCATCATCAAGGCCGTGCTAGACTGACAACCTGGAAGTGCCGGCGGACGTGGTCCGCACCTGAGGAGGGATCGTCATGCCTGACTATCGTGGGAAGTTCGTCTGGTACGAGCTGATGACCACCGACGTGGCCGCGGCAGCGGACTTCTACGGCAAGGTTGTTGGCTGGACGGCCAGGGATTCAGGCATGCCAGGGATGGAATACCTGCTCTTCCATGCCGGCGACTCCATGGTCGCGGGGTTGATGGCCCAGCCCGAAGAGTCGCGGAAGATGGGGGCGCCCCCGGGCTGGCTCGGCTATGTCGCGGTTGCCGATGTCGATGCCGCCAGCCAGCAGGCTGCCGATCGTGGCGGCGCCGTGTACGTACCGCCGCGCGACATCCCGGGCGTAGGCCGCTTCGCGGTCGTGGCCGATCCGCAGCAGGCGGTCTTTGCTCTCTTCAAGGGCTCGCCCGGCGACACACCGCCGCCTGTGCCACCGCCGGGAACGCCCGGGCAGGTCGGGTGGCACGAGCTCTATGCCAGCGACTGGGAGGCGGTGTTCCCCTTCTATGCCGACCTGTTCGGGTGGAAGAAGGACCAGGCGATGGATATGGGCGAGATGGGAACCTACCAACTCTTCGCCGCTGCCGAAGGCCCCGCCATCGGCGGCATGTTCAACAAGCCGTCGCAAGTCCCCGCCAACTTCTGGCTCTACTACTTCAATGTCGAGGCAATCGATGCGGCCGTCGACCGAGTGAAGGCGAACGGCGGGTCGGTGCTCATGGGACCGATGGAGGTGCCGGGCGGCGCGTTCATCGTGCAGGGCATGGACCCGCAGGGCGCTGCGTTCGCGCTGACGGGGCCGCGCAAGTAGCCGCGAGCCGGCGCAGTGCCGGGCTCAGTCGAACAGGCTCGACACCGACTTCTCGTGGGCGGTACGGGCGATGGCTTCGCCGATCAGCGTGGCGATGCCGCAGACCCGGATATTGGGGGCCGACAGCACCGCCTCGGTCGGCATGATCGAGTCGGTGATGACCAGCTCGCCGATGCGGCTCGCCACGATGCGGGCGACCGCGCCGCCCGAGAGCACGCCGTGGGTGCAATAGGCGAGGACCGAGCTCGCGCCCTTCTCCATCAGGACTTCGGCGGCATTGCACAGCGTGCCGCCGGAATCGATGATGTCGTCGAACAGGATGCAGTTGCGTCCCTCGACCCCGCCGATCACGTTCATCACCTCGGATTCGCCGGGACGCTCGCGGCGCTTGTCGACGATGGCGAGCGGCGCGTCGATGCGCTTGGCGAGGGCCCGGGCGCGCACCACGCCGCCGACATCGGGCGAGACCACCGTGATGTTGGCGATGTCGTGGTGCTCCTTGATGTCGCGGCTCATCACCGGCACAGAGAACAGGTTGTCGGTGGGAATGTCGAA
>JAGRKZ010000118.1 GCA_020442065.1 Bauldia sp. | reverse complement strand
AGCACGATCGGGAAGAAGGTGTTCACGCCGGCATTGGCGGTGGTGAGGATGGTCTTGCCCTTGAGATCGGCAATCGACTTAACCCCGGCGTCGGGACGCACGATGATCGCCTCGGTGCCGGTAGCGTCGATGACGCCGACCGAGATGAGCGGTGCACCCTGCGCGGCAAGGTTCATCATCGAGGCGCAGGAGCCGTAGGAGAACTGGCTGTCGCCGTTCGCGACCAGCCGGTGCGCGGAGCCCGAACCGTTGCCCGAGCGGACGTCGAGGCTGATGCCGTCGTCCTTGAAGTAGCCCTTGTCCTTGCCGAGCGCGAACGGCGCGTGCGAGCCGTACCACATCCAGTTGAGGCGAAGGCGGACGTCGTCCTCGGCGCTGGCCGAGGTGGCGATGCCGGCGAGGCCGACGGCCATAGCGCCGACGATCAGGCGATGCACTGGTTTCATGTGTTGGTCTCCCTTTCTGTCACGGCGCCGGATCGGCAATGCCGCCTGTGCGCGCTTCCCCACGCCCAGCACCCTGGCAAGACCGGCAGTCGCTCAGATCGGCAGGCACGCAGGTCCGAGCGGCTCGTAGGTCTTGTAGGTGAGGACGAATTCCTGGTGTCCGAGCGCCTCCGAGCGGGTCGGCGTGCCCGACGCAGTCTCGATGACGCGGCCGAGAATGCGTTCGCCGACGTCGGCGATCGTCTCGGCCCCGTCGGCGATGGTGCCGGCGTTGATATCCATGTCGTCGGCAAGCCGTTGAAAGACGCGGCTGTTGGACACGACCTTGATCACCGGGGCGATCGCCTGCCCGACCACCGAGCCGGCGCCGGTGGTAAAGACGATCATCTGCGCCCCGCTCGCCACCATCTCGGTAACGGTCTGGTTGTCGTTGATGTTGGGAATGCCGTAGCGAACCGGCCCGTCGTTGACGGTGTCGAGGAGATAGAGCCCCGGATGCGGGGCACGGACGCCAGGCTTCAACAGCCCGCTGATCGTGCGGGAACCGCTCTTGGCGTAGGCGCCGAGCGACTTCTCCTCGATCGTCGATAGGCCGTGCTTGATGTTGCCGCCGCCGAAGCTGCCGTGGCCGAGGTCGCGGTAGTAACGATCGGCCTTCTTCACCGCCGCGATGATCTCGGCGCCGAGCTCGGGCGTGGCCGCGCGGCCGGCTATGTGCTCCTCACAGCCGATCAGCTCGCAGGTTTCCTCGAACATCAACGTCGCGCCCGCGTCGACTAACCGGTCGAAGGCCGCTCCGACCGCCGGGTTGGCGGTAACCCCGGACAGTCCGTCCGAGCCGCCGCACTTGGTGCCGATGACGAGGTCGCCGAACGTGAGCGGCGTCGTTGGCGCCGCGGCGGCCGCACGCAGCTCGGCCGCGACGAACGCCCGGCCTGCGGCGACCGTCGACGCTGTCCCGCCTTCCTCCTGAATCACCATGAGCCGGACCGGCCGGCCGCTCGCGGCGATGGCGTCGCGAAGCGCACTCCGGCGGAACTCCTCGCAGCCGAGCGAGACCAGCAGCACCGCGCCGACATTGGGATGCGTGCACAGCGCTTCAAGCATGTCGTGGCCGTAGGCGCTCGGATAGCAGCCGGGAAAGCCGATCAGCTGAACGCCTTGTTCCTCGAACGGCGCGGCAATCTTCCGCGCCACATGATGGGCGCACTCGACGAGATAGGCGACCACGACGAAGTTGCGGATGCCCTTCCGCCCATCGGCGCGAACGTAGCCCCGCATCGCACCGGGGTCGGCGCGCAGCCTTGCTCCCGGCCGGATGACGTCGCGCGCCTCACTCATAGTGATCCTCGACGTTGTCGAGATAGCGGCTGCGGACGTTGTGGATATGCACCAGCGCCCCGGTTGGAATGGCGGCTGTGGCGATACCGACCGGCACCGAGAAGCGGATGATGGCGTCACCGGCGGCGACCGGCGCGAGCGCGATCTTGTGGCCCTGTGGGATCGCTTCAATGGCAGCGATGCCACCGCCTTCGGTCGCACGGGCGGTCTCGTTCGCGGCGATGTCGCGGACGGCGATCCCGACATTGTCCCCTGCCGTCAGCACCACCATGTTCGCGACCTGCTCCATCGTCACCTGCGTCTGAACCTGGCTCATCTTGGGTCAAACTGTCCGAAGTGAGTTGATCATTTCCGCAGTGGACTTTGCGCGAAGCGACACGCGGCTGCGGCGGGGTCGCCGGTCTCCGCGTTCGGCGCGGCGCGATCGAAACCATGCAGCATCGGACCTCCCTCCCCGCGTTGGAGCACGAAGGCGGGACGGAGAGGCTGTCCCGCAACACGGCGCGGCCACCGCGTTGCGTTTGACGACTAAGTCCTCTTCTGGAGAGTTTTCACATGGCTCCCCAAGGCGATGGAGATTTACTGTATTACTAAAGAGAATATCCAAATATTACAGTCCGATGAATATTTAATTACACAGGAACTACACGATACCGACACACGTAGTTCATCAAGCTCGGCGAACAATGATGCTCGTGTTCGACCTTCAAGCGGGACAAAACCGATGCATCTCAAGACCCTTCTCCTCGCCAACGCATTCGCGGTGGCTTCGTTCGTTTCGGCCGGAGCCGTGGAGCCGGTCGGAGCGCCCGACTTCAACATCGCGTCGTCGATCGATCTCAAGGCGCTCGACACCGCTAACTTCTACGATGTCCTCGTCCCGGCGGCGAAGGCTGAAGGCGAGATCGTGTTCTACGACTTCGGCGAATCGGAGAAGGACCTCTTCGCCGAGATCATCCACCGCTTCGAGGACAAGTACGGCGTCAAGGTCGACTACCACCAGGTCGACGGCGAGCAGGCCGTCCAGCAGCTCATCGCCGCCAAGCAGGCCAGCCAGCCAGCGCCCGTCGACATCTTCTGGATGCCGAACGGCCAGGTCCGCGTGGCCAATGAGTCCGGCGTGATTGCCAACCTTCCGCTCAACACCATGCTGCCGAGCGCCCCCGACCTCGCCGAGAACCCGGCGACCGTGTCGCGCGGCTACGTCCATGGCGGCATCGTTGCCCCGTTCCACCGCAACCAGACCGCCATCGCCTACGACACACGCGCGATCGAGCCCGGGAGCGAGCCGAAGACGTTCCCCGAGCTGCTCGCCTTCGCCAAGGCCAACCCGACCAAGTTCGCCATCACCAACCCGACGCGCGGTGGCTCCGGCAGCGGCTTCCTCGAGACGGCGATCCTCGCCCTCAGCCCGGCGGACTGCCAGACCCGCCTCTACGACTACACCCTCACGCCCGAGGAGGCCGAGGCCTGGGCGGCGGGCCCGTGCCTCGACCCGGTCATGGCCTACTTCAAGGAGATCCGGCCGTATGTCGAGTTCACCAACGGCAACTCCGACACCCTCAACCTGATGGCCAACGGCCAGGCGACCGTGGCAACGGTGTGGGAGGACATGGTGTTCGACTTCATCGGCCGCGGCCTCCTGCCGCCACAGATCAAGTCCCGCCTTCTGGCCGAGGGCGAGGTCGGTGACGGCGATGGCGCGATGATCCCGTCGGGCGCCCAGCACGTCGCCGGCGCCCTTCTGTTCATGGACTACCTGATGTCCGACGAGATCCAGCTCTACAAGCTCAGCGTCAACGGTTCGCGCTCGGCCCGCACCGGTCTCGACATCGCCGCGGCGCTGTCGCCCGAGGTCGTCGAGCGTCTCGTTCCCCAGGACCAGTACGACGACTACGCCCGTCCGCGCATCGTCGGCACCGTCACCGATGCCGCCAGCGCCCGCTTCGTCACCGAGATCCTGCAGGGCACCTGATCCGGCGACGGCACCCAAAGGGGCGGCGGCCTCCGGTCGCCGCCCTGTGGAATTCCCCGCATGGCCCGGGTCCGGCTTTCAGCCCTGAGAAAGACGTTCGGCGCGACCGTCGCGGTCGCCTCGTTCGATCTCGATGTCGCCGACGGCGAGTTCGTCGCCCTGCTCGGCCCCTCCGGCTGCGGCAAGACGACCGTGCTGCGCATGATCGCCGGCATCGCGCCGCCCGACAGCGGCACGATCCATTTCGGCGACCGGCGGATCGACTCGCTTGTCCCGGAACGGCGGAATGTCGGCCTGGTGTTCCAGTCCTATGCCCTCTTTCCGCACATGACCCTTTTCGACAATGTCGGCTTCGGGCTGAGGATGCGGCGCATCCCCCGCACCGAGATCGCGCGACGGGTCGGGGATGCCCTTGCGCTCGTCGATCTCGCCCCGATGGCGCGGCGCTATCCACGCTTGCTCTCCGGCGGCCAGCAGCAGCGGGTGGCGCTCGCCCGCGCCCTCGTCGTCGAACCGGACGTCCTCCTTCTCGACGAGCCGCTCTCCAACCTCGACGCCAAGCTGCGCGAGCATCTCCGCGACGACATTCTCGCCCTTCAGCGCCGGTTGGGCATGACCGCGATCTACGTCACCCACGACCAGTCCGAGGCGATGGCGATCGCCGACCGTGTCGTCCTGATGGATGCCGGGCGCATGATCGAAGCCGGCAGGCCGCGCGACCTCTACCGTGCCCCGCGCCACCGCTTTACAGCCGAGTTTCTCGGCCACACCAACATCATCGACGGCAAGGCCGCCGACGGCCGGATCGCTTTCCCCTGGGGCGACACGGCGACGGTCGAAGGCGCAAGCGGCGACGTCGTCATCTCCGTCCGGCCGGAAGACATTCGCCTCCGCGTCGCCGGCGACGGCCCCGGAGAGGTCCGCGACGTGACCTTCCTCGGCGCCGATGTCGAGCATAAGGTGGCCCTGGGCGGCAGCATCGTCCGTGCCCGCTCGAGCGGGCTTGAAGCGCCGGTGCTGGTGCCCGGCACCCGGGTCGCGATCGAACTGCCCTCCGCGCTGCACATCCTCAACGAGGCCCGGGCATGAGGAGCCGCCGGCTCGTGCTCCTCATGCTGCTCGCGCCCGGCGCGGGCTACCTGCTCCTCTTCTTCGGCCTTCCGCTCGCACTTGCCTTCCTGTCGAGCCTAGGCATCGGCACGATCGGGGCCGACAGCGCCTTCACCTTCCGGCACTACGTCGAGCTCTTCACCAGCAGCGTCTACCGCGACGGTATCGCTTTCTCGGTCTACATCTCGCTCGCCCCGACCATCGTCAGCCTCGCCATCGCCATCCCGCTCGCCGTCGCGCTCCAGGCAAGTTTCCCCGGCAAGCGGTTGTTCGCCGTGCTCTACAAGATCCCGCTGGTCGTGCCCGCGATCGTCGCCGCCTTCGTCGTCATGATCCTGTTCGACCGTGGCGGCATGCTGTCGCGCATGCTCCTTCCCTTCGGCCTCCAGCTCCCGAAGCTGGTCCGCGACGATTTCGCCATCGGCGTCATCATCGCCATGGCGTGGAAGGCCGTCCCGTTCATGGCGCTGATCATCGCCGGCGCCCTCGCCACTGTTCCCGGCGATCTCAAGGCCGCCGCGCGCACCCTCGGCGCCGGTCGTCTCGCCACCTTCCTGAGGGTCGAACTGCCGCTCGCCCTCCCCGGCATCACTGCCGCCGCGCTCCTGGTCTTCGTCTCTTCGACCGGTGCCTTCGCGGTGCCCTCGCTGCTCGGGCCGATCTACCCGAGGCCGCTGTCGATCTGGATGTACGAGGAGGCGATGCACGAGAACAACTGGGGACTCGCTTCGGCGATGGGAATTGTGCTGTCGGCGGTCGCCTGCGTGATCCTCGTCGCCTACTACCGCCTGACCACCAGCGTGCACCGCTCGGCCGGCGGAGAGGCGCGATGACCGTGCTGGTCTCCGCCACCGAAGAGCTCGCGGTCGACATCCCGGCCGCACCGCGCCCCGCCCGGCGCGGGTGGTGGTTGTCGATCGGCCTCTATGCCGCCATCACCCTCACCCTGATCGCCCCCCTCTTCGTCACCTTTCTGTGGTCGATGGTCGATCCCAAGACCGGCTGGTTCGCTCCCGATGTCCTGCCCCGGTCGCTCTCGCTGATCCATTGGCAGAGGGCCTTCGAGGATCGCGGGCTGATGACCAGCCTCTTCACCAGCCTGTTCATCTCGGCCGTGGTGATGATCCTGTCGGCGGCTCTGGCGCTGCCCACCGCCTACGCCCTCGCCAAGATCCCGTTCAAGGCCAAGCGCGCGATCGAGATGTTCATCCTCGCGCCGCTGATTGTGCCGGGCCTGATCGTCGGGGTCGGCATCGGCTTCGTCTTCTTCCGCATCGGCCTCGCCTATACCGTGCCCGGCGTCATCCTCGCCCAGACCATCGGCACGCTGCCGTTCATGATTCGGGTCCTCGCCGCCACGCTCGAGTCCATCCCAGCCGACCTCGTCAACGCCGCCCGTACCCTCGGCGCGTCGCCGCTTCGGATCGGCTGGCACATCCTCGTTCCGCTCGCCTGGCCGGGCTTCATCGCCGGTGGTCTGCTCTCCTTCGTCGGCAGCTTCGAAGAGTTCGAGAAAACCTTCATCGTCGGCGCACCGCAGGTCGAAACCCTGACCGTGAAGCTTTGGACCGTGCTCGGCGGCAAGGTGATGATCTTCCCGAACGCCGCGGTCGTCACCTTCATCGTCCTCGCGCCCACCATCCTCATCTTCTTCCTCGCTGAACGCGCCATGAAGAACGACGGCGCCCTCGCCGCCGGCATGGGCAAACTCTGAAGGGAAACACCGCAATGTTCCGCCTCCTCGGTAGCGACAACGGCTTCATCCACGCCTGCGGCCACCGCGGCCATTCGATCGGCGCGCCGGAGAACACCCTCGCCGCCCTCACCGCCACCCGGGCCTATGGCGGCTCCTCGGCGGAAATCGATGTCATGCTGACCGCCGACGGCGAGATCGTGCTGATGCACGACGATTTCCTCGATCGCACCACCAACGGCTCGGGGCTGGTCTCCCGCGCCACCCTCGCCGAGATCAAGGCGCTTGACGGAGGGTCGTGGTTCGGCGCCGGCTTTGCCGGCGAGACCGTCCCGACCCTTGCCGAGGCGTTCGCCCACGCCCGCGAGATCGGCCTGGGTCTGGTGGTCGAGGTCAAGGAGTTCCAGGCGACCGACCGCCTGGTCGATCGCCTCGGCGCGCTGATCGAGGAGACCGGCGCCGCCGACGACGCCATCTTCATCTCCTTCGATCACGCCTTCCTCAAGACCCTCAAGGACGCGCTGCCCGGCATCCGCACCGAAGGCATCCTCCACGCGCGTCATGCCGATGTGGTTGCGGTCGCCCTCGCCGCCGATCTCGACTCGGTGTCGGTCGAGCACATGATGTTCACGGCGGACGACGGCGAGGCCCTCCACGAGGAGGGCATTGCCGTCCGGCTCCATCTCCAGCGTCCGGACGTCTACGCGCGCTACCAGGCGACTGGCCTCGACCTCCTCGCCGACGTGCGGGGTTTCGCCGCCGCCGGGCTCATCGACACGCTCTCCGGCGACGACGTGGCCTTCCTTTCGGGGCTTCTCGCCGCCGCAACGGAGGGAGCTCGCGCTGAGGATCTCGCCCAGAGCGCCTGAGCCAGTACCTCAGCCGCACACGACGGGTGGCGGGCCGGTTGCCGCCCCGTCGGCATGGGGGGCGACGGTTCAGCCTTCACCGCTCCGGCGCCGTCCGGCCACCCATGTCGCCCGGAGGTTGGCCCGCGAGGCGGTGAAGATGATCTTCTGGATGACGTCTTCCGGCGTATCGAGGTCATCGTAGACCCGCATCGTCCCTTCCGGCGCCGCGGGGTCGACCAGCACCGCGTCGAAGGCGAAGCCGGCCGCGAAACGTCCCACCGGCAGATCGAGCACGTCCGCGCCACCGGCGGTGGCGAGGTGGAGTGCGGCGGCAAAGTCGATCCGGCTTCCCGGCCGGCCGCGGCGCTCGGGCGGGTGGTCGGGATCGACGCCTTCCTCCAGCATCCGCGAGGCGTGCACCGCCATCCGGCAGCTGTCGAGGATCGATGCCGACGGTCCTCCCGCGATATCGGTGCCGAGCCCGACGCGGACGCCCCGCTCTAGCGCCGCGCGGAGCGGAAAGACGGCGTTGGAGAAGTAGACGTTCGACAGCGGGCAATGCGCGATGCCGGCGCCCCGCGCCTTCACCAGCGCCATGTCGCCGGCTGAAAGCAGGTTGCCGTGGGCGAGCACCGTCCGCCGGGAGAGCAGTCCGTAGCGGTCGAGCACCTCGGCGTCGCGCAACCCGAACCGCGCCAGCGCATGGCCATGCTGCCAGTCACTCTCCGAGCAGTGAGTCTGCACCGCGCAGCCGCAGTCCTTCGCCACCGCGCCGAGGCCGTCGAGCAGCGGATCGGTGCAGGACGGCACGAACCGCGGCGTCACGACCGGCTCGACCAGGCCGGCATTGTCCGGGTGGGTCCGGACGTAGTCGATCAGCGCTTCGGTCCCGGCAATCGCATCCGCCGCCGACGCGTCCCGATAGAACGGCGGGCACTCGTCGGGATTGTCCATCGCCACCTTGCCGATGAAGGCGCGCTGGCCAGACGCGAGGCAGGCGTCGACGAGGAGCCGGGTCGCCTCGGCATGGATGGTGGCGAAATAGACCGCCGTCGTCGTGCCGTTGGCGAGAAGGTCGGCCACCAGTGCCGGGTAGATCCGCGCGGCAAAGGCCGGGTCGGCGTATCGCGCCTCCAGTGGAAACGTGTGTTTCTGCAGCCAGACCTCCAGCGGCACGTCGAGTGCGGTGCCGAGCTGTGGATACTGCGGCGCATGGATGTGAAGGTCGACGAAACCGGGCAGCACGACGCTGTCCGCCGGCATGGTCACGAGCTTCCCCGCGCGCTCGGCAGCGTCGCGGACAGCCGCAAACCGTGCATCGCCCGCGGTGGCGACCGCGGCAATGTCGCCGTGCTCGTCAACGGTCACCAGCGCGTCGGCGAGTATCTCGACACGATCTGGCGATGGCGCATGGGCAAAGGTGCCGGCGACGGTCTTGCCCCGAATGTCGTCCATCACCCCTGCCCGACCCCGAGTGTCACAGCCCGCCCTCGACGGTGCCGTAGGTCACCCCCTTTTCCTTGAGCCACCGTCGGTAGGCAACGGAGGAAGCGTCAGCCCGGGTGGGGATCTCGGCGCGCGGATCAAGCGGCAAGAGCCGCGGCCGCTGGTTCTCGAGGATGATGCGGTCCTGGAGGAGGATCATCTGCTGGAACGAGATCAGCGCCTCCTCGCTGGACTGGTCGTCGAGGATCAAGAGGAGGGGGTGGGCGCGACAGCGGTCAGGCGCCATCGGCTGCACGAACAGGCAGATCACGTCCCAACGGTTGGCGAAATTGGGCGAGGTCTTGTAGAGCAGCGTCACGAACGGCGTCGCTACCCGGTACATGTATTGCACCATGATGCCGTCTCGGGCCGCCATCGCTGCCTTGGGCTGGAAGAAGGCGCAGTTGGTCGCCCACACCTCGTCGACGTCGCGGCGGATCTCGGTGGTGTAGTGCTGCACCTCGGTGTTCGGCTCAGCGCCGAGGATGTCCATGTGGACGAACGGAAAATGCGCCATGTCGAGGAAGTTCTCGACGATGCGGAGGCCTGAGGCATTCACCGTCACGGCGCCGCAGGGGACCGACCGCCGGTCCGGCTCGTCGGCTTCGGGGATGTCGACCACATCGCGCGCTGGCGACCCGAGAGTGGTCCAGACCATGCCGTAGCGCTCACGCACGGGAAGTCTCCGGTCTCCCGCCATCACCGTCGCGGCACGGTCCGCCGCCCGGGTCGCGGTGAGATCGACCCCGAGCAAGCGGTTCCGCAGTGGCACCGCCGAAATCTCGCCAGCCGATCCGATGCAGTACCAGTAGTCGGACGCTGTCTCGACAACGTCTTTGTTCATGCCTGTCCGCCCTCGTTGCCGGCCCCGGCCGCACCCCCGCCGGCCTCCGGCCGCGCCCTGCCGTCACATGTCATGGTGCCCCACCACGCAGAGGGTGGCCATACTTGTCCTCGCTCCCTGTAGTCGCAGGCACGCGGGATGGCTCCCGCCACAGGCTCAGCCTGACACATAATCGTTGCTTCAACCTGTCAGAAAGGTCGAATCTCTAGGCTTGGTCGGCCCGGGGATTGCATGATTTGCGCTCGATGCCTGATCTTCCTTTGTCCTGCCCCTCCCGACCGGTCACTCTGGTCTTCACCGGACGCCTTCTGCCCGAGAGCTTCGCCGGCTTCGTCGTTCACCGCGCCGGGCGTCTTGCCCTGCCTTTCCGCATGGAATCGCTCGACTCCGGCCGGGCCGTCGTCACCGTCGCCGGTCAGCCGGACCTCGTCGACGCATTCGAGATCGCCTGCAGTCTTGGCCCTGCCGACTGCCTGGTCCTCGACGCCCGGCGCCGCGCCGCCGCCACGGTCCGGGGCGCCGGGCCATGACCGCGCTGCCTCCGTCCGCCTGGTACCCGGTCGCCCTCGCCGCCGACATCGATCCCGGCACGGCCAACGGCACCCGGCTGTTCGATCGGGAGATCGTGGTCTGGCGGGATTCGGCATCTGTCCCCCACGTCTGGGAGGACCGCTGTCCGCACCGCGGAATGCGCCTCAGTCTCGGTTTCGTCCGCGGCGACCACCTCGCCTGCCTCTATCACGGCTGGCAATATGACGCGGACGGACAGTGCCGCCTCATCCCGGCGCATCCCCAAATGTCCCCGCCGGACACCATCCGCGTGCCTCCCCTCGCCAGCGTCGAGCGCCTCGGCATGCTCTGGGCCCACACCGGCGTCGAAAGCTCGGGAGGTCCGCCCCTCGAAGAGCGTCCGGTCCGTCCGGTGCGCAGCATTGCGGTCGATTGCCCGCCGGAGGCGGCCCTGAGCCGGCTCGGCTACTTCAGCGGTCCAACCGGCGACGATGGCGGTAGCGGCGACTGGACGGTTGCCGCACCGGCGCCTTCGCTCGTCGTCGTCGGCAGTGGCGACCACGCGATCCTCATCGGGATCCAGCCTCTCTCGACGCGCCAATGCGTGCTTCACGCCGTGATCGCCGGCCCAGGCGGCGACGGTCTCCGCATCAGCCACTGGCTTGAGGAGTTCCGCCTCGCCGTCGAGGCGGAGGCGGTCCAGTGAGCATCGTCCTCTACGACAACGAACTCGACGACGGCTGCTACAAGGTGCGGCTCATGCTCGCCGCCCTCCATCTTGAGCATACGCGGGTACCGGTCGGCACCGGCCCGCTCACGCCGCAGCTCCGTCGGCTCAATCCCCGCGGCACCTTACCGATTCTCGCCGACAACGACCTGATCCTCCACGGTGGCGAGGCCATCGCTGCCTTCCTCGCGCGCCGCTACGACCCCCTTGATCGCTGGTTCCCGGCCGACGACCCGGTGCTGTTCGGACAGACCATGATCTGGCTCTCGTTCGGCGCCGAAGCGCTACGGTCGGCCTCCGTCGCGCGGCGCCAGGCCATGTTCGAAGTCGAGGCGCCCTCGGCGAGGATCATTGCCGCCGCCCGCACCTCGTTCCGGGTGATGGAGGACCACATGACCGCCCGCAGGCTTACCGGCGGACGCTGGTTCGTCGGCGAGCGCCCGACCGTCGCCGACATCGTGCTTTTCCCCGCCTTCGCCCTCTCCGGCGACGCCGGCATCGAGCACGATGCCTACCCCGCGCTTCGCCACTGGGCGCGGCGCTTCCGGACGATCCCCGGCTTCAGGACAATGCCCGGCATTCCGGACTACTATTGAGTCTTGCCAGAGAGGGAGGAGACGATGGCCAAACTGACCCGCTTTTCGGTCGCACCGCTCGCGACCATGACCCGCCGCCTCGCCGACGTTGCCTCCGGACGCCAGCCGGCGGACCTCGTCATCACCGGCGCACGCGTCCTCTCCACCTATTCCGAGCGCATTCTGGACAACCGCGAAGTATGGGTATCGGGCGGGCGCATTGCCGCCATCCAGCCGGCCGGCGCCCACAGGCGCGTCGGCAGCGGCGCCGCCGAGGTGTTCGATGCCGCCGGCGGCATCGTCGCACCCGGCCTCTGCGACCCGCACCTTCACATCGAATCCAGCATGGTGACGGCCTGCGCCTACGCCGAGGCGGCCCTCCTCAACGGCACTACAACGATCTTCTGCGACAGCCACGAGATCGGCAACGTCATGGACGTCGCCGGCGTCGAAGCCATGCTCGAGGACGCCCGGGAGGCGCCGCTCTCGATCTTCCTGACCGTGCCCAGCACGGTTCCCGCCACCTCCTCCGAACTTGAAACCGCCGGCGGCGACCTCACACCGGAAAAGATCGCCGCCATCTTCGACCGCTGGCCCGAGGCCGTTGGCCTCGGCGAGAAGATGGATTTCGTCCCGGTCGTGACAGGCGATGAGCGCAGCCACGCCATCCTTGCCGCAGCGCTCTCCCGCGGGCGACCGGTCTCCGGCCACATCTACGGCCGCGAGTTCGTTGCCGCCTATTCCGCCAGCGGCATCACCGACACCCACGAGGCGATCGATCGCGACATCGCCGATGACCTGCTCGATGCGGGGGTCTGGGTGTTCCTGCGCGGCGGCAACCCCGCCACGCCGTGGAACTCGATCGTCGAAGCGGTCAAGACCGTCACCGAGCTCGGCGCCTCGACCAAGCGGGTCTGCGTCTGCACCGACGACCGCGACGCCGACGACTTGCTGATGTTCGGTCAGGACTGGGTCGTCCGTGAGTCCATTCGCCTTGGCATCGCCCCGCTGACGGCATGGAGCATGGGCTCCCTGCACGGCGCGACGCGGTTCGCCATGGACGGCGAGATCGGCGGCCTCGGCGGCGGCCGCCGCGCCGACCTCGTCCTCCTCGATGACGACCTCAGGCCGCAGTCGACCTGGTTCGGCGGGACCCTAGTGGTGAAGGATCGCACCGTGACGCCGGAGCTCGACGCGGCATTGTCCGCGCGCTACCGCTACCCGAAGGCCGCCTATCAGACCGTCCGGGTCCCGTCCGGCCTGAAACTGATACCGGAGATGCCGGACCGGCCGGTCTTCGCCAACACCATCCGCACTGCTCTGCCCGGCATCGTCCTCTTTCACGATCGCATCGCCATCGAGCCCGCGGCCGACTGGCAGTCACTGTTTGAGGCGCACGCGCTCTGCTTCGTCACCGTCGTCGAACGTCACGGCAAGTCCGACGGCAACGTGGCGCATGGGCTGCTCAAGGACTTCGGGCTGAAGCGCGGCGCCGTCGCAAGCAGTGTCGGGCACGACAGCCACAACATCATCATCGCCGGCACCAACGAGG
>JAGRKZ010000117.1 GCA_020442065.1 Bauldia sp. | reverse complement strand
AGCTACCTGCAGGGCGCCGGCGGCGCGGTCGGCATGCTGGGCGGCCTCGACGACAAGCCGGCGGAGATCAAGGCCAATGGCGGCGATGACCCGGTGACCTTCGCCTATTCGGACTTCGGCGTGAACCAGGTCGGGTACTGCATCGTCACCACCAAGGATATGGTGGCGAACAACCCCGACCTCGTGAAGCGCTTCATGGACGCGACGGTGAAGTCCTACGCCGATGCCGAGAAGGATCCCGATGCGGCGATCGCGGCGATGGCGGACATCGTCGGCGGCACCATGGCCGAGGACGAGGGCAAGGCCCAGGCCCGCGCCGTGCTCGACGTGACCCTCGGCATCCTCTACTCGCCGAACAACGCCGATCACCACCTCGGCATGAACGTGCCGGCGGACTGGGAGTCGATGCTGGCGCTGATGAAGGAGTATAACGGCCTCGAGACCGATATGGCCGCGGCCGACTTCTACACCAACGACTTCCTCCCGTAGTCGCTGGCGGGGGCCGGGCCACGGGGCCGGCCCCCGGACATCTGTTTCCGGGGGTGGCGGATCGCGACGGGAGCGGATGAGCGCTTCGATCGACATAGACGGCCTGACCAAGGTCTTCGGCAGCGGACCGGAGGCGGTCCACGCCTTCGGCCCGTCGAGCCTGCACATCGGCAAGGGGGAGTTCGTCTCCCTGCTCGGGCCGTCGGGCTGCGGCAAGTCCACGCTGATGCTGATCATCGCCGGCTTGCTCGAGCCGACCAGCGGCGAGGTGCGGGTCGACGAGAAGACGGTGACCGGGCCGCTGACCGACATCGGGATCATGTTCCAGGACAATACGCTGGTGCCCTGGCGCACGGTGTGGGGCAACGTCGCCCTCCAGCTCGAATTGCGCGGCGAGAATCCGTCCCGGCATCGCCAGCGGATCGAGAGCCTGCTCGCCTCTGTGAAGCTCGACGGATTCGCCGACCGCCATCCCTATGAGCTGTCGGGCGGCATGCAACAGCGCGCGGCCTTCTGCCAGGCGATGGTGCACGATCCCGACACGCTGCTGTTCGACGAGCCGCTTGGCAAGCTCGACGCGATGACCCGCGAGAGCATCCGCACCGACCTTCAGACGCTATGGCTCTCGAAGCGACCAACCGTGGTGTTCGTCACCCATTCGATCGAGGAAGCCGTGCAGCTGTCGAGCAAGGTGTGCCTGATCACGCCGCGGCCCGGCCGGATCGACCGGGTGATCGACATCGACCTGCCATACCCCCGCGACCTAGACGTCAAGAGCGGCGCCGACTTCGTCGGTCATGTCCGCGAAATCCAGGCGATCTTCCATGGCTACGGCGTCCTCTAGCCTCGACCGCGACCCGGAAACGTCTCGGTCGCGGCGCTCGCTCCGCTTCCTGCTCGGCGGGCTGTCGCGGTCGTGGATGTTCCTGGCCTTCTTCGTCGGCTTCTTCATCGTCTGGGAGATCTCGATCGACCTCTTCGGCATCCCCAAATACATCCTGCCCAAGCCGAGCGAGATCGCGGTCAAGTCGTGGGCGGATGCCGACCGGCTGCTCTACTACACCTGGATCACCGGGCTGGAGGCGGTGCTCGGCTACATCATCGCCATCCTCCTCGCTGTGCCGCTCGGTCTCGCGATCGCCTTCTCGCGGGTGATGCGGCAGACCGTCTACCCGTTCTTCGTCAGCCTCGAGATGACGCCGAAGATCGCCTTCGCGCCGCTGTTCATCTCGTGGCTCGGATTCGGGCTGCTGCCGAAGATCATCATCGTCATCCTGGTCTGCTTCTTCCCGATCGTGCTCAACGCCATCCTCGCCTTCACCTCGCTCGCCGAGGAGCTGGAGCGTTTCGTGCGCTCGACCGGAGCGGGCCCGACCCGCGCCTTCTTCAAGGTGCGGCTGCCGGCGGCGCTGCCGCAGTGCTTCGTCGGCTTCAAGTACGCGGCGATCAACGCCACGGTCGGCGCAACGATCGCCGAGTTCATCGGCAGTGACGAGGGTCTCGGCTTCTACATCCAGATCGTCACCGGCAACATGCGGCCGGACCTTGCCTTCGCAGGCATCTTCCTGCTCACGCTGCTCGGTCTCGCCCTGTTCGGCATCGTCTCGGTCGTCGAACGGCTGGCGATCCCGTGGCACATCTCGGTGCGGCGGAAGACATAGCCGCGGCCCGAGAAAGCCGTCCCGTTCCCCTGCACATGAGGCGGTTTCTGATGGATCAACGTTTCGACCCGGACGCGCTCCGGACCTTCGCCGAGGAAATCCTTACCCGGGCCGGCGTGCCGGCGGAGCCGGCGCACGCCGTCGCCACCGGGCTGGTCGAGGGCGATGTCTACGGCCACGTCACCCACGGCCTCGCGCTGCTCGGCGGTTATGTCGAGGAGATCGAAAACGGCACGATGGCGACCGACGGGAGGCCCGATGTCGTCGCCGATGCCGGGGCCGCCGTCACCTGGGACGCGCGCCGCCTGCCCGGGGTGTGGACGACGATGCTGGCAGTAGACGAGGCCGTCGCCCGCGCCGGTCGGCACGGCGTCGGCGCCGTCGCCATCCGCCGCAGCCATCACATCGCCTGCCTCGCCGCCTTCCTCGAGGCGCCGGCCCGGGCGGGGAACGTGGTCCTGATCTTCTCGTCCGATCCGAGCGGCGCGCACGTCGCGCCCTTCGGCGGCACCACGCCCCTCTACACGCCCGACCCGATCGCGGCCGGCATCCCGGCCGACCCCGATCCGATCCTGATCGACGTGTCGATGTCGATCACCACGGCCGGCATGGTCGGCAAGCTCAAGGCAGCCGGCGAGCGGTTTCCGCACAAGTGGCTGCTCGGACCCGACGGCGAGCCGACCGACGACCCCAACGTGCTCGATGGGGGCGGCTCGATCCTGCCGCTCGGCGGCCTGGAATACGGCCACAAGGGCTTCGGCCTCGGGCTGCTGGTCGAGGCGCTGACGCAGGGACTCGCCGGATACGGCCGCGCCGAGGGGCCGTCGGAGTGGGGCGCGGGGGTGCTGGTTCTCGCCTTCGCGCCCGCGCGCTTTGCCGGCGCCGAGGCCTTCCGACGCCAGACGACCTGGCTCGCCAAGGCCGCCCGCGCCGCCCCGCCGCGCGACCCGGCCAAGCCGGTGCGGCTGCCCGGCCAGCTCGCGCTCGCCCGCAAGCGCGCGGCGGCGGTGGACGGCGTCCCGCTGTCGCCGGCGATCGTCGCGACCCTCGCCGGCCTTGCCGCCAAATACGGCGCGCCGCTGCCGGAGGCCAAGGAACTGTGATCCCCGAACGGAGTGTCCTGCGATGACCGAAGCCAAGACCGCCGACTTCTACCACCGCCGTGCCGGGACGCTGGCGATTCCCCGCGACGCCTTCATCGACGGCGCATTTCGGCCTGCGCTGTCGGGCGCGGTATTCGACAACGTCAACCCGGCGACGGGGGAGGCGATCGGCACGGTGGCGGCCTGCGACGCCCCCGACGTCGACCTCGCTGTCGCGGCGGCGCGGCGGGTGTTCGACGCCGGCACCTGGTCGCGCGCGGCGCCGGAAGAGCGGAAGGCCGTCATGCTCCGCCTTGCGGACCTCGTTCGCGCCCACACCGAGGAACTCGCTGTCCTCGAGAGCATCGACAGCGGCAAGACCATTCGCGACTGCCTGCACGAGATCGGCAATGAAGTGCCGACGTTCTTCCAGTGGTATGGCGAGCTGATCGACAAGACCTTCGGCAAGGTGGCGCCGACCGCCGAGAGCGCGGTGGCGATGATCGTGAAGGAGCCGATCGGCGTGGTCGGCCTGGTGCTGCCCTGGAACTTCCCGCTGCTGATGGCGGCCTGGAAGCTCGGTCCGGCGCTCGCCGCCGGGTGCTCGGTCGTGCTGAAGCCGGCGGAACAGACACCGCTCACCGCCTTGCGCCTCGCCGAGCTGGCGATGGAGGCCGGTCTGCCGTCGGGCGTGCTCAACGTCGTGCCGGGCTTTGGTGAGACCGCTGGGGCCGCGATCGGCCGACACATGGATATCGATGCCGTCTCCTTCACCGGCTCCACCGAGGTCGGCGCCTATTTCCTCCGCTATTCGAGCGAGAGCAATCTCAAGCCGGTGGGCCTGGAGATGGGTGGCAAGAGCCCGTTCCTGGTGCTCGACGACGCCACCATCGACGACGACCTCGTCAATTTCGCGGTCACGGCGGCATTCTGGAACGGCGGGCAGAACTGTTCCGCCAACATGCGGCAGATCGTCGACCGGCGGGTCCGCGACGATTTCCTCAGCCGGGTGCTGGAGCGGGTGAAGGCAATCCGCCTCGGCGATCCGCTCGACCCGGCAACCGACCTCGGCTCGATGGTGAGCGCGGAGCACCAGGCGCGGGTGCTCGGCTACATCGACAAGGGCAAGGCCGAAGGCGCCCGCGTCGCCTTTGGCGGCGACGCGGTGAAGGGACAGGCGGGCTACTTCGTCGGGCCCACCGTGTTCGATGACGTGGCGCCGGAGATGACCATCGCCCGGGAGGAGATCTTCGGCCCGGTGCTCGGGCTGATCACCGTGACGAGCGTCGAGGAGGCGATCCGCATCGCCCGCGATACCGAGTACGGCCTCCACGCTTCGGTCTTCACCCGCGACATCGGCAAGGCCTTCCGCGTGGCGCGGGCGCTGCCCTGCGGCACCGTCTCGGTGAACGCCTTCTCCGAAGGTGACGTCAAGACGCCGTTCGGCGGCTACAAGCGCTCGGGCTCGCTCGCCCGCGACAACGGCGCCGAGGCGATGGACCAGTACACCCAGACCAAGACCATCTGGATCAACGCCGCCTGAGGCGCGGACGGAGGGACGCCGTTCAGGCCCGGGCGCCGCCGGTCTCGATGCCGGGCTGGCGCCGGAGCTCGGGGCGAAATCGCTCGAGCCGATCGGCGGAGAACTGCAGGCGGAACTCGCGCGGGCTCACGCCGAAATGGGCCTTGAACGCGCGAGACAGCACCGAGGGCGAGGAGAAGCCGCAGGCATGGCCGATTTCCTGGATCGGCAGGTCGCCGTAGAAGAGGTGGTTCCGTGCCGCCTGGAGCCGGAGCTTGAGGTAGTAGCGCGATGGCGTCTCGCCCAGAGTCTCGCGCATCAGCCGCTCGATCTGGCGGATCGAGATGCCGGCGCGACTGGCGAGCTCCACGGTCGAAAGGGGGGCCTCGAGATTCTCCTCCATGATCTGGACGATGCCGGCGAGGCGGTGGTTGACGACGCCGAGGGCGTCATCGGCGTCCTCGCGCTGGACTTCGCTGTCGTGCCGGATGCGGCCATGGACCATGCCGTTCGACACCACCTCGGCCAGCGCCCGGCCGTGGCGGATGGCGATGAGGTGGAGCATCATGTCGAGGGTGGCGACGCCGCCGGCGCAGGTGAGGCGGTTGCGATCGATGGCAAAGAGGCTTTCGCGCACCTCGATGTCGGGGTAACGCTCGCGGAACAGCGACATCGCTTCCCAGTGGAGCGTGACGGTGTAGCCGTCGAGCAGCCCGGCCTCGGCGAGGGTGAACTGGCCGGTATCGACGGCGCCGATGAGCGCGCCGTGGCGGTCAAGGCGACGGAGCCAGGCGAGGAGGTTGCGCCGGTGCTGCTTCTCCGGGTGATTGCAGGCAAAGACGATCACGGTCGGCAGGAACGGCGCGTCGGCGACCGCAAGGTCAGGCGCCACGGTCATGCCGTTGCCGGCCGCGACCGGCTTGCCGTCGATGGTGATGAGATGGGTCGAGAACAGGCGCTCGCCGGCGTTCTGGTTGGCAACGCGGAGCGCCTCCATCGCGAGGATGAAGGCGTAGATCGGAAACTCCGGCAAGAGGAGGAATCCGATCCTTTCGGTCTGCGGCGAAGCCGGCAGGTCGGCCGGAAGCGGCCGGCTGAGGGGCGGAGTCATGGCACGCCGATCTGAGGGGCGGTTGGCGTCATACGCCAAATCTAGGTCGTCTCACGTCAAGTAGGCAAGTCGGGATTTCGCGCATAGTCTGCACCGGCGCACGGCAGGGACCGGCGCCGCCATTTGGGGAAGAGAGCATGGATTTCAACCGCGCCAGGACGCGTCTCGAGGGTTGCTACATCACCATCCCGACGATGTTCCGCGATCCCGATCTTGAAGTCGATCTCGAGGCGACCGCTGCCGCGGTGCGATTCCTGATCGATCGCGGCATCGATGCCGAGACCGGCACGCTGCTCGCCGGCGGCGCGGCGGGCGACTTCTCCACCATGACATTCGACGAGCGGATGGCCGTGGCCGAGGCGGTGATCGCCGCTGCAGACGGACGGGTTCCGGTGGCGATGGGCGCGCAGACGACCTCGACCCGCGAACTGCGGCGGCTCGCCAAGGCGGCCGAGCGGGCAGGGGCGGAGTTCATCCAGGTGTCGTGCCCGTTCTATTTCCAGCACACCGAGCAGGACTTCTACGAGTACGTCGCCGAGGCGGCCGATGCCGCCGACATCGGCATCATCCTCTACAACACGTTCTGGACCAGCGCGGCGGTGTCGTTCTCGCTGGTCGAGCGGCTGACCGCGATCCCGAACCTCGTCGGCCTCAAATGGGCCTGTCCGCGCACGGACGCGATGGAGTTCGAGGATGTCGTCGCCACCTTCGCGCCGCGACTGACGATCATCGACAACCACCTCATGTTCGCCCAGAGCGCGATGCTCGGGGCGACCGCCTTCGAGGTCCATCTCTGCAACTACTGGCCGGAATGGGGGACGCGGCTCATCCGCAACGTTAAGGCCGGCAAATGGCAGGACATCCAGCTCGCCCTCGTCCGCGAGGCGATGCCCTTCTACAAGCTCTGGGTCGAGATCGAGAAGACCTACACCAGCGGCGATGGCTACCTCGACAAGCTGTGCATGGAGCTGGTGGGCCTGCCGTCGAGCCGCTGCCGGCCGCCGACCCGTGACATCCGCGAGGGCTATCGCGAGCGCTGCCGGCAGATGATGATCGCGACGGGCGTGCCGGGCGTTCTGCCGGGCTGAGCCGACCGGTCAGAGGTCGGCGGACAGACTCGGCTGCCTCTGCTAACCTCTCGCGCTACGCAGCGGAGGAGAAATGGCGATGATCGACTGGCGGATCGAAGCGGTCACCTTCGGCAACTGCAATTGTGACCTCAACTGTCCGTGCCAGTTCGAGCTTGACCCGACTAAAGGTCATTGCCGGGGCATGGAGGTCGGCATCATCGAGCGCGGCCACTTCGGCGACGTGACGCTCGACGGGCTTCGCTACGTCCAGACCTACGCCTGGCCGGGACCGATCTACGAGGGCAATGGCGAGATGCAGTCGATCGTTGACGCGCGCGCCGATCCCGATCAACGCGCGGCGCTCGCGACCCTGCTCCACGGCGGCGAGACGGACGAGGCGAAGACCCATTGGTGGGTCTTCCATGCGATGTCGAGCCGGATCCACGAGACGCTGTTCCTGCCGATCGAGGTGGAGATCGACGTGGCGGCGCGCCGGGCGCGGGCGTCGATACCCGGCGTATTCGAAGCGAGCGGCAAGCCCATCGTCAGCCCGGCGACGGGAGAGGAGCACCGCGTCCGCATCGACATCCCGCATGGCATCGAATTCGAGATCGCCGAGGTCGGCCGGGCCTCGACCCGGAACAGCGCGGCGGTGGCACTCGATCTCGACGGCAGCTACGGCCAGTTCAACCGCATCCACCACACCGGCAAGGGGGTGGTGCGGACGCGGGCAGCGTAGGGCGACGCCGGGATCGATCTACCCCTTGGCGAAGGTGACGATTGCTGCGCCGCCGATCACCATCGCCGCGCCGAACGCCTTCAGCGCCGTGATCGGCTGGACCGGCACGTTGAGGAAGCCGATCTGGTTGATGACCATGCCGAGAATGATCTGGCCGGCGACCATGCCGACGAAAAGGGCGCCGGTGCCGATCCGTGGCACGAGGTAGGACGAGCCAACGATCATCACCGCGCTGAGGATGCCGGCGACGAACAGCCAGGCTGGAACCTGAGTGATCCGCGAGAAGTCGGACAGCCGGCCGCCGGAAAGCCAGGTGATCACCACGGAAGTGACGAGCGCGACGGCAAAGAACGGGACGTTTCCCATGACCGGCGATCCCATGATCCGCGCCGACTGCGCGATCATCGGCACATACAGCGAAATCGTCGCCCCCATGACCATGGCGAGAATCATGTTGAGATAGAGCATGTGCATCCCCCCGATTGTTAACGGCCACGTCTTCGTGCGTGGCGCTTGACGAGGATATCACGGCCGGAGGCGCCGGCAGACGAGGAAGGCGTGCGCTCAGGCCGGCAATCCGCGCTTCCGCCGGACCAGCGGCAGCATCGCGACGATGCCGAAGGCCGGGCCGAGGGCGGTCGCGGCCAGCACCAGCGGCCAGCCGAATGTGGCGGCGACCAGTGGCGCGGCCTGCACGGTGACAATCGTGAGGGCGAAGCCGAGCGCGGTCTGGAAGGTGAGCAGGCTGCCGACGTGGGTGGGCGGTGCGTAGTCGGCGACCAGCGCCGAGAATTGCGCCGAATCCGGGATGACCGAGATGCCCCAGACCACGACCAGCAGGAAGGTGATCCAGACCGGGCCGCCGAAGGTGGCGGCCGTGAGCAGCCCGCAGAGACCGCTGACGGCCATGGCGGCGATCGCGACCTCCGCCTTGCCGATCCGGTCTGCGACGCGGCCGGCGAGGACGCAGGTGATGGCGCCGCAGGCAATGCCGACGAATGCGGTGAGGGTGGCGAGGCGCGCGGCGCCGTCAGGCGGCATGGAGTGGGCGTAGGAGACCAGGACGGCCGCGCCCGCCCACGCCCACATCGCGTAGAGTTCCCACATGTGGCCGAGATAGCCGAGATAGGCCGAGCGGATATTCCTGTCCCGCCAGGCGAGGCCGATGGCGCCCGGATCGAAGCGCGCCGAGCGAGCATGGTGGGGGCCGAGGCCTGCAGGAAGGACCGCAAGGCAGCCGAGGCTGGCGATCGCCGAGACGATGGCGATGGCGAGGCGCCAGTCGGCGCCGCCGAGGAACGAGACGAGGAACGGCACGCTGTTGCCGAACACCAGGGCACCGACCAGCACGCCGACCAGGAACCCTCGGTCGCGGGTACCCCAGCCGACCGCGATCTTCATGCCGACCGGGTAGACTCCTGCGAGCAGGGCGCCGGTCATGAAGCGTGCGGCGATTGCGCCTGCGCTGCCGGGGGCAAGTCCGACCAGCGTGAGGTTGCACACGCCGGCGCAGACACCGGCGACGGCAATGACCCGGCGCGGATCGAAGCGGTCTGGGATGCCGGTGATGGAAAAGAACAGCGCGCCGGTGACGAAACCGGCCTGTACCCCGCTCGACAGCAACGCCTGTCGCACCGCCGAGATGCCGGCCTCAGCCACCATGCCCGGCAGGACCGCCGCCGAGGTAAACCACAGGCTCATGCCGGCAAGCTCGGCGACGACGAGAAGGATGATCGAGAGGGCCTTGGACCCGGCTGGCGCTTTCATCGGACCCTGCGAAGCCAATCCCATCGCATCGACCGGTCTCGCAGGGTCGAAGCACGGCGCGGTTAGAGCAGCCACCCAATCCTATCAGGTGCTTTTGTGGAGCGCGCCGTAAACGTCATGTGGTCGACGGAGCCCCTGCGGGGCGGAGATCCCTGGCAACTCCATCGTCGGGGCTAAGGCAACCTTTCGGTCGCCCATCGCGTTCAGTACTCAGCAGGAACCCGAAACGAGGGGTAAGACTCCCATGACGATCGACGATAACGACGAGGTGGTGGTCGAGATCATCGACTTCGCCGACGCCGACAACGTCCGGTACTGGTGCAAGCGTTGGGGCGTTACGGAGGAAGACCTGCAGGCGGCTGCTGAGCATGCGGGGACCTCCGAGGTGCCGGCCGTGTCGTTTGCATTGGGACGGGAAGGCCATCGCTAAGCGATGGCCCTTGGCCGGCAAGAGGTCTCCGGCGGCGTTGTGGGCTTGGCGGCGGTTCGGGCATCGGGGTTTGTCTTTGCCGACACAGGCCGGCTACAAGGGCGCGTCGAAACCGGAGGCGCCTTGACCGAGTCGCAGAGGGGCCGGGCCTGGAGGCCCAACGTGCCAGGCACGTTGCCCATTGTGCGCAATCTCGCGGCTCTCCGCGAGCGGCTTCGCCGTGTTCGGACCCCTGATGCGCCAGCCGGCGCTCGGCGGCGACTCCGGCTGGTGCTGAGTGGGGCTGCGGTCGCTGCGGTCCTCATCGCCGTCTCGCTGCTGGTCCTTGACCCGCATTCGGTGGGGTGGGCACAGGATCTGTCCAGGCCAGTGCGGCAGGTGCTCGCGTGGGTGACGCGGTTCGGCAAGTCGGACTGGTTGCTCATCCCCTCCGGCGTGCTGTGCGTGGCGCTCCTCTTGGCCGACTGGCGCCGGACCGGCCGTCGGACGGCGGCCGCGTGGGTCGAAGTCGGAGAGCTCGCGGGCTTCTTCTTCTTCTCGGTGGCGCTGGCCGGCATCACCACAAATCTGGTGAAGTGGTCGGTCGGCCGATCCCGTCCGGTGCTCTTCGACAGCGACGGGGTCCTCACGTTGTCACCTTTGTCGTTCGACTATGCTCATGTCAGCTTCCCGTCCGGTCACGCCACCACGGTCGCCGCTGCGACGGTGGCGGTCGCGCTGATCTTTCGCGGCCGGTGGGTCGTGCTCGGGGCGGTTGGGGCCTGCGCCGCCGTGATCGCCCTCAGCCGCGTCGGCGTGCGTGCCCACTTCCCGAGCGATGTCGTGGCGGGGCTTTTCGTGGGAAGCGCTTTCACTTTTCTCTACGCCCACGCGCTCGGCCGCCACGGGGTCGGGTTCCAGGTCCAGGCGGACGGCCGGCTGATGCCGAAGACGGTAGCGATCCGGCGGATGCTGCGGGGCGGCGGATTCGGTGGCATGGTTGCCGGCCTCGCCCCGGCATGGTTCGGGGGGCGGTCGGCCGAACGCCGTGATGCTGCGCCTGTGGAAAAACCCTGATGCCGATTTGACCGGCCGTCAACGGCCGGAGACTGTCCCAGCCATGACCTTGCATCTCATCAAGCTCTGCGTCGGTTGCGACTCGATCGAGGACCTCGCCGAGTGGATCGAGCACAAGCGCCGCGAAGCGCGGCGGGCGGGGCGCCAGCCCGAGCATGCCCACGTGACCCGCATGGTGCCGAAGCGGCGGGACGACCTGCTCGACGGCGGCTCGCTCTACTGGGTGATCAAGGGCGTAATCCTCTGCCGCCAGCGGATCGTCCGC
>JAGRKZ010000116.1 GCA_020442065.1 Bauldia sp. | reverse complement strand
CTCAAGAGCGTGCTGGACGCCTATACCGCGCGCGACCTTGCTGCGGCGCATGCGGTGTGGGAGCGCGACGACGAGATCGACGCGATGTACACCTCGCTGTTCCGCGATCTCCTCACCTACATGATGGAGGACCCGCGCAACATCACGTTCTGCCTGCACCTTCTGTTCTGCGGCAAGAACCTCGAGCGGATCGGCGACCACGCCACCAACATCGCCGAGACGGTGCACTACATGATCACGGGCGTCCCGCTCACCGACGAACGGCCGAAGAAGGACCTCACCAGTTCGACGGCCATCGAGTACCCCCAGTCGCCCAAGTGAGGTCCCCGCGATGAGCATGACGGCGCATGTGATGATCGTGGAGGACGAGGAGCCTCTGTCGCTCATGCTGCGCTACAACCTCGAGGCCGAAGGCTATCGGGTGGACATCGTCGAGCGCGGGGACGATGCCGAGGCAGTGCTGCGCGAGGTGACGCCCGACATCCTCATTCTCGACTGGATGCTGCCGGGACTCTCCGGCATCGAGCTCTGCCGGCGTTTGCGCCAGCGGCCCGATACGCGCGCCCTGCCGATCGTGCTGATGACCGCCCGCGGCGAGGAGTCGGAGCGGATTCGTGGCCTCACCACCGGCGCGGACGACTACGTCGTGAAGCCGTTCTCGGTTCCCGAGCTGATGGCGCGCATCCGGGCGATCCTGCGGCGGTCGAAGCCGGGGCTGCTCGCCGCGCTGCTCCGGGCCGGAGACCTCGAGCTGGACCGCGAGACGCATCGGGTTCGTCGCAAGGGCAGGGAGCTGCACCTTGGACCCACCGAATATCGGCTGCTCGAGTTCTTCATGCAGAGCCCCGGGCGGGTGTTCTCTCGCGCCCAGTTGCTCGATGGCGTGTGGGGGCGCGACGTCTATGTCGACGAGCGCACCGTCGACGTCCATGTCGGGCGCCTCCGCAAGGCGCTTGGCAACGGTCGGGATCCGATCCGGACCGTTCGCGGGGCCGGTTACTCGCTCAACGAAGAGATGATCTTGAAGTAGCTCCCCCGGGGCTTCGCTGACCGGCGACACACGGGTACCCCGGGGATACGGGAGGGGAGCGCCTCAGGACGGCCGTCCCCCGGATGCCGGCAGCGGCGGAAGCTCAAGCAGCCATCTTCCGGGCTTCCTGGTCAGTCCTGCGTAGAGATCGATCTTGTAGGCCAGCTCCTCATAGACATGGGTCATGAAGGCACGGACCCGCGCCGTGCGGCGAAGATCCGGATGGGTCAGGACCCAGAACTCCATGTCGAGCGGCGCGAAGGTATCCGAGATGCGCACCAGCCGGTCATCGGCATCGCCGACATAGCAGGGCAGGAGCGTTGCGCCGAGGCCCTCGGCCGCAGCGTTCTGCACGGCCCGGGATGAGCGGCACTGGAGGGCCGTCGATTGCTCGGCGGCGTCCTTCGTCTTCCACAGCATCGGCACCAGCCAGTCGCTGGTGCCGTCGATCAGGCAGAATGTCTGCTCGGAAAACGCGCGGCCCGGGTGGCGGGCCATGTAGGCCGGCGCCGCGAAGAATGCGAAGCGGAAGTCGCAGATCTTCCGACCGTAGGCGGATGGGGGCGGAGCCCTGGTCACCCGGATCGCAATCTCCGCCTCGCGGCGGTTGAGGTCGAGCGCACCGTGGCCGGGCGAGAGATCGATCCGGATTTCGGGGTGGCGCTCGCAGAAGCGGGCGATGATCGGCGGCGCGTCCTCCTCGGCGAAGGCTTCGGGGCAGGTGACGCGGATGCGGCCGCGCAGGGTCTCGTCACGACCCAAGACCTCGCGGCCGAGAGCGTGGAACTCCGTCTCGACGCGCTCGGCATATTCGAGCGCGGTCTGGCCGGCGTCGGTCATGACATAGCCATGGCGAAAGCGATCGAAGAAGCGCACGCCGGTCTTCTTCTCGATGGCATTGATCCTGCGGAACACCGTGCTGTGGGTCTGGCCGACGGCGCGGGCGGCGCCGGACAGCGATCCGTGCCGGCCGATCGCAAGGATCAGCGACAGGTCATTCCATTCCATCGCCCGGTCTTCGAAGGACATCGTATCTGTCCGTTTTTGCAAAGTCAGTGTGTGATCTTATCGAATTTCCTTGCAGAATAGAAAACGTCATCCTTCGCATCAGGTCGGAACGATCTGACCCCGAGACGCGAGGAGAGACGACAATGATGGTCCAGTTCGTTCAGTTCGAATCGAAGCTTCCGGAAGACAAGCTGCTTGCCGCCGCCGAGCGGCGTATGCCGGACTACCGGGCGATCCCGTCCCTGGTGCAGAAGTACTACCTCAAGCTCAGCGCGCCCAATCACTACGGCGGCCTGCTGTTCTGGGATACGCCGGCGGCGATGGCCGCGTTCCGGAACAGCGAACTCGCGAAGACCGTGAGCGACGTCTACCAGACCGTCGGCGCGCCGCGGGTCGACATCCACGAGCTCATGTTTCCGTTGCGCTGAGCCGCGCCGTTTCATCCCTTCCGCAAAGAGGAGTGAGAGTCATGTTTCGCAGGATGGTTCCCGCGGCCGTCGTCGCCCTGATTGCCCTGTCGCCCCTTCCGGGCCTTGCCGACGAAGGCCGCGACCACGGCGTCATCCAGATCCTCCGCGTCGAATCCGCGCTGAGCCGGGACGACGTCATCAAGGTTGCGGCCGCGACCGCCGCCGACTTCGAGACAATTCCGGGGCTGAAGCAGAAGTACTATGTCGAGCTCGGCGAGCCCAACCACTACGGCGCGGTCTATGTGTGGGAGAGCCGCGATGCGATGATGGCGTTCCTCGAGACCGACTTCGCGAGGACCATGGGCGACGCTTACCAGTTGACGTCGACCCCGACAGTCGAGGTCCTCAGCACGGTGTTCGAGCTGCGCGACTGACGCGGCACAAAGAGGAAGGGGCGTGGCGCCCTGCGCCCCGCCCCTCGTCCCGTCCGGCGCGAAGGCCGCCCGGACGTCGGCGATCGACTGGCCTGAGGGTCTGAGCCTCAGGCGTGTCCGAGGTCCCGTTTGGCCTTGGCGAGCATCTTGTCGCCCTTTTCGCCTTTCGGCGACTTGCCGCCGAGCATCGACCCGAGCGTGTCGCGGGCCCGGTCGCTCGCGGCGGAGCGAACCGCGGGCGGTGCCTGGTTGCCGAACAGGCCGCCGAGGATGTCGTCGAGGCCGGGCGACTGCCCAGCGGTGTTGCCGCCGCCGCCCCCGGCCAGCCCACCGAGCAGATCGCCGAGGCCGCCGCCCGCCGCGGGCCGATTCGTGCCGGGCGATCCCCCGCCGGTCAGGCCGCCGAGGAGATCACCGAGACCGCCGCCACCGGAGCCGCCGCCGGCGCCGCCGAGCATCTGGCCGAGGATGGCGCCGAGGTCACCCGATCCGCCGCCTGTGCTTGAGCCGCCCGATGCCCCGAGGACCTGGCCGAGTGCGTCGGCGAGACCGCCGCCCTTGGTCGAGGCCTGGTCGCCCATCAGGTTCTTGCCGAGGGCGCCCATGACCATGGCAGCGACCATCGGCAGCATCTGCTTCATGGTGTCGTCGCCGAGGCCGGTTTCCCGTGCCGCTTCGGCGGCAACGCCGCGGCTCACGTCCTTGGAGCCGAAAAGATGGCCGAGGATGGCATTGCCGTCGTCGACGATGCCGTCGTCTTTGCCGTCGAGGTAGCGGCCGTGGTCGCCCTTGACCAAGGCGCCGAGAAGACCGGCGAGGCCGTCCGGCGATTGCGTCTCGGCGCGGAGGCCGGACGTCACCGCCGGCGCGAGCGCGTCGATGGCGGCGCGGGTCTGCGCCGGGCTGAGATTGAATCTGCGGCTGAGGACGTCGAGCGCCTTTGCGCTCTCGTCCGTCGCCATCATGTCGGTGATATCCATTGGCGTCCCTCCTCGTAACGACGTCATGACTTCCAGGCCTGCACGGCGCCCGCCCCGCCGGCAGCAGGTACTTCGTCCGACCGCGGCAGCTAGTCGAGGACGAAGGTGACCATCATGTTGACCCGATAGCCGGCGATCTTGCCGTCCTTCACCATTACCTTCTGCTCCTTGATCCAGGCGCCTTCAACGTTCTTCAGGGTCTTGTCGGCGCGGGCGATGCCCTTCTGGATGGCGTCCTCGAAGCCCTTGGACGAGGTCGATGTGAGTTCGATGACCTTGGCGACAGACATGGTTTGCCTTCCTCCGCTTGGTGTCGATCCCCCAGCGGAAGAGACCATACCGGATTTCTCGTGAGGAATCAGATCGCCGCAGCGCGCCTGCCGGTGAAACGACGGGCGGGCTCAGATGTCCTTGCCGGGGACGACGACGATGAGGCTCCGTTCGCGCAGCCAGGGGTGAATGGCAACGGCCCGGTGAAGCGTCGCCTGGGCAAGCTCCGCGCGGCCCTGGCGGAGGAGGATGATCGCCATGCCGGCCATGGCACCGAAGTGCCGGGGCTCGCGGTCGAGGGTCTCGCGGATGTCGGCGAGAGAGCCTTCGTAATCTTCCTGCAGGAACCTGACCGTCGCCCGCTGGTTCCAGGCCTCGGCCCAACCCGGCGCTATCGCCACCAGGCGGTCGAGGATCTCAACCGCGCCGGCGAAGTCGTAGGTGCGCCGCCGCTCCATGGCGCGATCCATCAACGCTGCGGCTTCCTGATCGGGCGCGCGCATCCAGAACCGCCAGATCTCGTCTTCCATGGCCCGGCCTTCGGCTTCCGTCTTGGTGGCCGCAAGGAAGACGAACAGGCGATCGCCTTCGGCCGCGTAGGCGACGGCATCGCCCTGGAGAGCCGGTTCCTCGGCCCGGAGCGGGGAGAGGACGGAGGCTGCCAGAAGGGCGAGACAGAGCGCGACGCCAGCCACGCCCGAGCGCATCGTGAGCGCACGTCGGCTGCGAGCGTGCATGGCGGCCTCAGATGGTGCCGTTAATCAGGAGATAGACGCGTCCCTCGCCGCTGACCTCGCAGCGACCGTGACGATGCCCGGCGGCGACCTCGACGAGATAGTCGTCCCCGCCGATCTTCCGCGACTTGACCGGTACGATGTCGGTCGGCCGTCTGCCCCACTTCGCCGATGCCTCGCCCACGCAGGCGCGCATCGCCAGACGCGGCGCACCGTGACGATCACCCTGCCATTCGTGGTCGCGACTGTGGGCGAGACGGTGGCTACGCTCGTAGACCCCGGCATCATAGCCGGCACGATAGGGTTGGTCGCCGCTGCCGGCGTGATAGGGCGCGTTGTAGAGGCCGTCGTTGTAACCGCGCTCGTACTCGGCCTCGGCCTTGGCATCAGACAGGTGCTGGCCGTTCTTGTGGTGGTCGTCGTGGTGGGCGAGCGCCGCGACGCCGAGGATCGCAGCCGCCCCGATGACGGCCGCCGCGGCCGCGCCGGCCTTCTCATCGATGGCAGCTGACTGGACCGGAGCGAGCGCCACGGCCACGACGAGACCGCTCGCCGCGGCCAGTTGATGAATCCTGCCGCTCATGGCCATCGCTTCGCCAGCCTCCTCTGGTCCCCAAAATTGCTGCTTCGGCGGTGGGTCTCACGCTGCCGCGCCTCCATCCCCGAAACGCTTCCACGCCTCAACGTAGCGCGCGACAGGCAGAGGTCTAGGCCATTTTCTCACGGGTAGAATTGCTATCGCCGGTGCGGCGCCCGTCCCCGCGCCCTAACGCGGGTAGCCGGGGATGCGGGCGAGAGTCCACGCAATCGGATCGTCGACCCAGGCATGGGTGACGAGGTCATTGTGGTCGAGGTCCGGGTCGGTGGCGAGAAAGGTGACGCTGCCCGGCGTCAGGCGTTTGGGCCGCCTGACCGTGTAGGCGACGCTGCGCGCATCCAGGAGGGTACGGAGCACGGCGTTGTTGGGAGCGGCAGACTTGGTGTAGGCGCTGAACAGAAAGGCGGTCTCGCGGTTTCGCGCGATCCAGTCGGCGAGGCGATCTTCCTCGGCATAGAGCGCGTCGATGAGGACGACACCGGCGAGGCGCCCGTCGGCGCCGCCGACGCCCGCCGCATAGGCGGCCGCGTTGTAGCCGCCGCTGTAGGCGACGATGACGACGGGGAGCGTCGCGAAGGTCGCGCGGGCGGCGGGGTCCCCATAGGCGTCGGCGAGCTTGCCCGCGGCCTCGTCGAGATAGCGGCCAAAGCCGCCGGGTGTCCAGAAATTGCCGGAACTGGAATCGAGCGCGTCGACCGCAAATTGCGGTGCGAGCAGAACGGCGTTGAGGCCGGAGGCGGCGAGCTGGCGCGGCACGCCCTGGCGGGCGACGACGTCGCGCTCGAGGGTGGCCGCGTTGCCATGGAAGAAGACAACGATGAGGGCGGGCCTCGCGAGGTCGAAACCGGCGGGGACGTAGACCAGCGAGCGGCGGTCGGAATAGGTCTCGTCCTGCCAGTAGACCTTGCCGGCGCGAGGCGAGGTGTGACCGCGCCGCTTGCCCTCGCTCGCGTCGAGGAACGGGATGTCCTTGACCGGCACGATGCCGTCATAGGGGAAGGGGGAACTGGCGAACGGAACGAGGGCGGTACGCGGCGTGGTCATCGGGCGGGCACCAGCGGGTCTGACGGCAGACAGTGCCGCAAGGCCAATGCCAGCGCGGAGGAGGCCACGCCGGTTCATGTCGCCGGAGCCAGCACCGCTTGCGGGCGGCGCGGCAGCATCACGGCGACAAGCGCCGGGATCGCCAGCAGATAGGCGACGGCGCTGACATCGAGCACCGCGGCGAGGCCGAAGGCCGTCGCCACGATCGGCACCAGCGCCGCGCCGACCACCGAGAAGCAGCCGTTGATCCCCCAGGCCCAGATGAACATGCCTTCCTTCCCGAGCCGTGCCAGCCACGACATGCCGACCGCCATGGGGAAGCCCATGAGGAAGGCCGGCGGCGCGATCAGGGCGAAGCAGATCACCAGACGCCAGCCATAGGCAATCGCGCCGATGGCGTCGAGGAGCGGATCAAGGAGATGGCCATAGGCGAAGAGGAGGGCGGCGACCAGCAGGAAGACAGCGGGCATCAGCGTCCGGGCGCGGTCGATGATGCGGGTCGAGGCGAGACTGCCGAGGCCGGAGAAGACGAGCATGCCGGCGATCAGCACGCTGGCCGAGACGGTCGGGTTGGTCAGCGCCAGCGTGAACCGGCCGATCAGCCCGACCTCGACCATGATGTAGCCGAGGCCGAGGCAGGCGAAATAGAGGATGGTGCCGGCCTTGCCCGGATTGTGGCTGAAGGCAGTGCGCCAGGCGAACACCATCGGCAGGAGAACCAGCGTCGCCGCAAGCAGGCACGCCACGGCGAAGGTCGCCCAGATCAGGAGGTACCCCCACTCGTCCTGGAACAGGCCGAGCCGGTCGAGGGTGCGGTGGAGGTCCGCCGGTTTCACATACGCGGCAAAGTAGGGCCGGTCGTTGGTGAGCGACCGGGTGTCGAAGACGTACTCGCCGGCGACGTCGCCGCCGGCTCCGCTCACCAGTGACTGCCAGAACAGCCGGGCAAGCTTGATCGAGGGCAGAAGCGTATCGCCGTCGTCGCTCGCGCCGGGGTCGTCGGTGGTCGGGTCGAACCCCGGATCGGTCTCGGCCGGCTCTTCGACCGCAGCGATCTCGCCGCTGCCGAAGATCGAGTCGCGGTACTCGGCGAGCACGTCGCCGGCTGCCGTCGGGTCCCAGGCGTAGCCGGGGGAGTAGATCTCGTCGAACGACATCTCTTCGGTGTAGGCGCGAAGGCGCTCGACCTCGTCCGGCGCGAATCCGCCGCGCTTGTAGAGGACGGTCGCGGTCGAGAGATAGCTCGAGGCGACGAAGAGCGCGTCCGCCGCCGTGGCGGGGTCGAAAGCCTGTGCGGCCGCCCAGGTGGTGGCGTAGAGCTTGAGGACCGACTTCGGCGGCTCCTCCTTGTTCCACAGCGTCACCGCCAGGATCCCCCCGGGCGCGAGGGCGCGCATGTAGCTCTCGATCGCCTCGCGCGTGTAAGGGTACTTCTCGACGATGGCGAAGCCGCCGGGATTGGAGAGACCGACGGAGTCGGCAAGGCTGAGGTCGATGACGTCGTAGCGGTCGCTGGCATGGGCGAGCGCGAGCCGCCCATCATAGGGGACGACCGTGACGCGGGGGTCGCGGAGGATGTCGCCGGTGAAATCGCGCAGGACCGGATCGTCGAAGGCGGCGAGGACCGCGGGGTTGGACTGCGCCACCGTCACGGCCGGAGCGCCGGCGGAGAGCGCTACGTTGGTCGAGATGCCGCCGCCGAACTGGACCACGAAGGTCCGCGGGCTCTGCTTGAGGACGTACGGGTAGAACATCGGCAGGTAGGTGAAGTAGTCCGCCTCCGCCGGATCGAGGCGCCGCATGATCCCCTCCGGACCGTCGCCGTCGATGTAGAGGCCGACATAGGTGTTGGCCGGAAGGTCGGGGAGGTTGAAGGCGGCGTTGTCGGAGAGACCCGGCGCGAAGTGCATGTAGGAGGAGGCGTAGACCTCGAGATCGCCGAACGGCGAGATGCTGCGGTAGATGCGCTCCGCGTCGGGGAAGTTCCGGGCGTAGGCGACGCCCTTGTAGGGGGAGACCGCGATCGCCGGCGTGCCGGTGAGAGGCGGAAGCGTGAGATAGGCGGCGAGCGACAAGGCCGCGGCTGCCGCAAGGCCCGCGGCGCCGCGCGCCGTGCCGAGGCCGAGGAACCAGAGCACGCCGCCGGCCGCCCACAGGATCAGCGGCACGGTGACGATCGACTCGGGCGGGACAAGAAAGAGGGCGCCGAGAACGAGGAGGCCAGCGAGGCCGGAGCCGGTGAGATCGGCGAAATAGACCTTCGGGAAGGACTCCCGGGCCTTGAGGAAGACGACGCCGAGGAAGAAGGCGGCGGCGAGGAAGGGCGTCAGATAGAGCAGGAAGTTGACGAGGAGCCGCCACTTCTGCTCGGGGTCCGAGACCAGGAAGACCGGATTGAACGGCACGCGTTGGGCAAGCAGGGTCGAGCCGACCATCAACGGCCCGCAGGCGAGCAGCGAGACCGCCGCCGCGCCGCGCCAGTGGCGCTCGAACCAGGCGCGGGCGATGCACATGACGACGCTGGCGAGCCCGAAGCCGAGCATGGCGAGGCTGACCACCACCGAGCCGAAGTGGGACCAGCTGCCAGCGGCGAAGACCCGCATCAGCCCGATCTGAAGCACGATGACGGCGCCAGCGACCAGGCCGACGGCAAGGTAGAGGAGGAGGTTGGCGCGTCCCGCGAAGGGCGCCTCGTCGCTCACGGTCGTCGCCGCGGTGGCCATGAATGTCCGGTTGCCCCCGAAGGCGCGGCGCCGCGCCCGCGTCCGCTACTGGTTATGGGTGCCGACGATCTCGTCGCCTTCGAGCTTGGTAAAGGGCACGAACGGTACGACGGAACCGCGGTAGATATCGGAGCGCACGATCCGCTCGCCGCCGAGCACGCCTTTCTTCTTGACCACCTTGAGGACGTGCTGCGCCCCTGGCGGGCCGATCGGGATGACCATGATGCCGCCGGACTTGAGCTGGCGCAGCAGCGGCGGCGGGATGTGGTCGATGCCGCAGGTGACGATGATCTTGTCGAACGGACCAGCCTCTTCCCAGCCGTAGTAGCCGTCCGCGTTCTTGGTGGTGATTGCAGCGTATTCGCTGTAGCCGCGCTTGATGAGGGCGTCGTAGGTGCTACGGGTGCGCTCGGCGAGGGGCTTGATGATTTCGATCGACCAGACCTTGTCGGTGAGGTTGGCGAGATAGGCCGACTGGTAGCCGGAGCCGGTGCCGACCTCGAGCACCTTCTCGCCGTACTGGACGTCGATCGAGCTGGTCATCCGTCCGACCAGATTGGGACCGGAGATGGTGACGCCGAAGCCGATGTCGAGGAAGTCGCGCTCATAGGCCCGCGGAAGATTCTGCTTGAGGCAAAATTCCTCGCGCGGGGTCATCAGGAAGGCGCGCTTGTCGCGATCGGTAAAGAGGTCGCGGTGGCCGATCATGTGTTCGTAGCGGTCCCACCGCTGGGCCAGGTACACCGGATCCTCGCCGCGGTTGGCGACCATCCACGCGATGTATTGGTCCTTGTTGTCCAGCGGCGGAAAGGCCTGCCAGTTGTACGCGGTCGGCACGTCGGCACGGCTGGCGCGCGGGAGCAGGCTGTGACCGAGCAGCGCCGCTGCGCCGATGGCAAAATCACGTCGATTCACGTCGTCTGTTTCCGGTTCTTCCTCGGGGATTTGATCCAGCGCAGGATAACAATCTGCAAAAAGAAACAAAAATAGGGCCGCGGAGGAGTTCGACCAGAGCATCCTTCAGGTGGGCCGGCGCGGCATCTTGCGCGTTGGAATCCCTTCACGGCGGGTCTAGTGCACCCGCGACGAAAGAAGAAGAGAGGTGATGCGACAATGCTGCGAACAGCCATGGTCTTTGCGCTGATCGTCGTTTCGGCGCCGGCACTGGCCGGCGATCCCGAAGCGGGCGCCAAGGTCTTCAAGAAATGCCAGGCCTGCCATGCGGTGGGCGAGGGGGCGCAGAACAAGGTTGGCCCCGAGCTGAACGGGATCTTCGGCCGCCCGGCTGGGTCGGTTCCGGACTATGCCTACTCGGACGCCAACAAGAATTCGGGTATCGTCTGGGACCACGAAATCTTTGCCGAGTACATCAAGAACCCTCGTGGCTACATCAAGGGCACGAAGATGTCCTTCGCCGGCTTGAAGAAGGACAAGGAGATCGAAGATGTCACCGCGTATCTCGACCAGTTCAACGCCGACGGAACGATGAAATCCGAATAGCGGTCGAAACAGAAACCGCGCCGCCAATCAGGCGGCGCGGTTCTCGTCGGGTGCGGGCTACGCAAGCACCAGGATGCCCGCGACAACGTACCGGTTGCGGTCGTGCGCCGCTTTTTCGGGCGCCCCGTCCGATCCCCCGGAAACTTCGTTGGAACGGTGCTCGCAGGGCAACTATCCGGCGCTTGTGGTTAATGTGAGGTAAAGCGTCCACGACAATTTATATTCGATGCCGGAAGTCATTCGTGGTGATGTGACAGGTTAACGAAAGGTTTCAGTCGGACCCGTCCTCGTTAACCGGCCGCTTACCATAACGCCGGATGATCGGGCTCACTTGAGTCCGGATGGCCGGCGATGGCGAGCCCACGCAGCGCAAGCATGACCCGCGTCGAGACCGACCTGGCCGCGCTCGCCATGGCCGGGCTGCGCGCGCTTCCGTATGTCCTCGCGGTCGCGGCACTTTCGGCCACAATCGTCTTCCTGCTGCTCGAGCGCATGGCGCCGCTTTACCGTGCCGATGCGCGGATCGCCGTGGACATCGGCACCACCGATGCTGGCGTGGCACGGAGCGTGCTCGATGGGGAGATGCAGCTCATCCGGTCCCGCGACATCGCGCTTGGGGTTGTCGAAAGCCTGGAGCTGAGCAAGTCAGCCGAGTATCGGGGTGCGCTCGCCGGCGATTCGGTCATGCGATCGATCCTGGTGATCCTCGGCCTCGCACGCGACGTCAGTGACCTGCCGCCGGATGAGCGCGTTCTCGCGCATTTCGCCGAGAACCTGCGCGTTGTGCCGACCGGCCGGGCCGATGGGATCATCGTAAGCTTCTGGGCAGCCGACCCGGACCTTGCGGCGCGCGGCGCCAATGCCGTGGCGGAGGCCTATGTGGCGCTCCGCGATGGGGCGACCGGAGAGACCGCGGCCTCACTCGCCGACGAGATCGCGAGGCTCCGTGCAGCGGTTGCGGACGCCGAAGCCCACGTCGCCGCACTCCGCGAGGCCGCGTCGAGACTGCCGACGGGGCTCGATGCGGAGTCGAGGGCCGAGGTCGAGGCGGAGCTTGCGAGCGTTCGGGCGAGCGTTGCTGCCGCTGAGTCAGAAGCGGCAGCGATCCGGGCTGGGATTGCCGGCGGGACGATTCCGGACACGGCGTCGATACGAGCTGACGCGCAGGCAAGTGCGCTCTTCGACGAGCAGCGCAGCCTTCGCGAAGCGCTGGTGCAGGAGACCGCGGCCAATCCGCTCGGCAATCCGCGGATCGCCGAAATCCGTGCCCGGCTCACCGAGGTCGATGCCGCCCTTGAGGAGAATGCACGGCGCATCGCCGGCGCGCTCGATGCAACCGCCGTACGCGGGCGGGAGCGGATGGCCGATCTCCAGAAGCGGCTGGCGGATGCGGATGCCGCCACGGCGGCCGCTGCCGATATCGCCGCCGCCGAGGCCGCCGTTGCCGATGTGCAGTCGCGGCTGGACGAAGCGTTGAAGCGGGAGGACGCACTCCGCCAGAGTGGCGTGCTGCCGGACGAGGTTCGGATCGCGGCGCGCGCAACGGTGCCGGCCGCGCCGGCATGGCCAGATACTGCGCCGATCGGCATCGCCGCCTTCGTCGCCATCCTCCTGCTCGGGCTGACCATCGCCGTCCTCCGCGAACTGGCGAGCGGGCGCGCCTTCCGCCGGTTGCCGTTCGAACCGCTGGCCGGAATGAATTCGTCCGTGGCCGCGGCGGGCCGGCTCCGCCGAGTCGAGGACGAAGAGCTGCCGCGGGCGATGCCCGATGCGCCGAGCCTGGCGCCGGATGCCGAGGCCGATTCATCGCTGGGCGAGGTCGCCGACAGTGTGGCCGGGCGGCGTCGGATCATCGTGACGCTGGCCGAGGACTCCGACGCCGATGGCCGGCCGCTCGCGGCCGTGGCATTGGCGCGCGCGCTCTCGGGCCGCGACCGGACGGTCGTCCTCGTCGACCTTCAGGGCGACGACGCAGACGGCGCGGCGATGGGGGAATCCGCCGGGCTTCCGGGTTTCTCCGACCTGTTGAGCGGAGACGCCTCGTTTGCCCAGGCGATCTTCCGGGACCGGCGTTCGCGGGCGCACTTCATCCCGGCCGGCCACGCCGCGATCGGAGCCGAAGACCTCGCGGGGGAGCGATTCGCGACGCTGCTCACCGCGCTCGACCACACCTATGACCACGTCATTCTCGACTGTGCCGAGACTGTGATCCCCGGCATCGCACCCGGTGCCGACGCGGCGCTGGTGGCGAGCGAGCACGGCAGTACCGACCCCCGGACCATTCGGGCGGCCGGGCAGATCGCCAAGGTCTCGACCGCGCATATCTTCCACCTTAAGGTCGACCCGCCGCGACGTCCGAGGGCGCCCGACCCGGCGCCCAAGGCCGAGGCGGCCTGATCCGGCGCGGTCGGAGCACGACCCGCTGAGCGATGTCGGGCGGGGACGGTTGCAAGCGATCCTTTCCACCTACACGGCGCTGGTCCGGGTCGACATCGACCTCGACGCGGGTCATGTCGAAACGACGACGATAGATCGCGGGAAGGGGATCTATTTCGGCGTTACCCGTGCAGAGGAGGGCTATCTGGTTGCCGCGCGCAACCTCGATATCGATCGAGTGAAGCGGGATCCATCGAGCCCCATCGACGCGATCTACTGGCTCGATCCCGGTCTGCAGCGGATGGCGCCGCTGATCGAACACCCTGTCCTCTACGATCTTCATCAGATCCGAGCATGGGGCCGGACGCTGTTCGTGATCCTCGGCCGCGGCTCGGCGCTCGCGCTCTTCGACATCCCCAGCCGGCGGTTGCGCGGGGTCATCGACCTCGCAAGCGCCGTTCCCGACGACGTGCCGCGCCGCGCACCGATCAACGGCGATGCGTTTCACATGAACTCGCTCTCCTTCGCCAACGGCCGTCTGTTCGTGCTCGCCCATAACTGGGACCAGCCGTCATTCGCGCTTGAGTTTGCGCTGCCGCGGCTCCCGTGGCCCGGCACCCTCTCCCGGGTCGCAGTGCATCGCAGTGTCGGGAGCATGGCCCACGACATCATGCGGAGTGCGGGGGCGCTCCACGTTCTCGACAGCGGCGCCGGGCGACTGCTGATACGGCGTTCGGACGGCCGCGAGCGCATCGTGTCTCTGGCTTCAGCCACGGGCAGGGCCTTCCCGCGCGGGCTGTCCTTGACGCGGAGTCACATCGTCATCGGTTGCGGGCAACACGAGGCGGAACGCGCGTTGCGGGAGGTTGGGCCGACCCGGATCGTCGTTCTTGATCGCAAGACTCTGGAGGTCCGCCTCGACGCGCGGATCGGCGACTACGGCAACCCCGCTGACATTCTCGTCACTTCGGAGCCGGACCTGACCGACCGGAAGCCATCGCCGCGCACCAGATTGCCGCGGCGGTTCGCCGTTCGATGACCGCGCGGCTAGCCCGGCGAAGGCGGGCTCTTGTCCGGCCGAACCATCCAGTAGACGACGGCGCCGGCAGGGATCACCCAGGCAAGGCCGACGATGGCGAAGAAGAGTGTCTGGGTGAGGACCGAGGTACCTGGGAGCTTGGCCGCGGCGACGGTCATGGCGACGAGCGCATAGAACGGGACGAAGACGGCGAGGAACACCGTCCCGATCAGCTTCCGGATCCGTTGCCGCATGCCGTTCCCCTTGTCGCCGCGACGGCGTGTCGCCGGTTGCGGTTCCGGTTCGTGGCCTATATCCAAGCCCCTCGGAGCACAAGTCATGGCGACAATCGCAGACGCGACCGATCATCGCGAGCCGACGGCAAGCAGCCTCGCGCCGATCCGCGTCTGGCTCTATGTCGTCGCCGCGCTCATCGTTGCGATGGTGGTGGTGGGCGGAGCGACGCGTCTCACCGAATCCGGGCTCTCGATCACCGAGTGGCAGCCGATTCACGGTGTCATCCCGCCGCTCAGCGCGGCCGAGTGGCAGGACGAGTTCGCGCGATATCAGCAGATTCCCGAGTACCGGTTGATCAACCGGGGCATGACGCTCTCCGAGTTCAAGGGGATCTTCTGGTGGGAGTGGGCGCACCGTTTCCTCGGCCGCTTCATCGGCGTGGCCTTCCTCGTGCCGCTGATCTGGTTCTGGGCGACGGGGCGGATCGGGCGGAGCCTTGCCCCGCAGCTTGCCGGCATCTTCATTCTCGGCGGACTGCAGGGCGCCGTCGGCTGGTGGATGGTGGCGAGCGGGCTGTCCGAGCGGACCGACGTCAGCCAGTACCGCCTTGCCGTGCATCTGACGCTCGCCTTTGGCATCCTTGCGCTGATCGTGTGGGTGGCGCGTGGACTGGCACCGCGCGCGACGCCAGTCGCTCCACCGGAGGGCAGGGGCCTGTCCGCGGCGATCGTGGCGCTGTTGTTCGTTCAGGTCTTCCTTGGCGGCATCGTCGCAGGGCTGGATGCGGGGCTGATCTCGGCGACATGGCCGACCATGGACGGCCAGTGGATTCCGGACGGGCTCTGGGTGGTCGAGCCGTGGTGGCGGAACATCTTCGAGAATCCGGTGACGGCGCAGTTCGACCATCGCCTCGTGGCCTACGTCCTCCTTGTGCTCGCCGCGGTCAATGCCGTGCGAGCGCGGGGGACGGGGGCGGCGCGAGGCGCAGCGCTGCTCGTCGCGGTGCTGGCGGCGCAGGCAGGCATCGGCATTGCGGCGATCGTTCATGAAATGCCGCTAGCGGTCGCCTTGCTCCACCAGTTCGGCGGGGCGGTGGCGGTGATCGTTGCGGTGGCCCATCTCCGCGACCGGAGCGGCGCGCCGGTTCGCGCGCTCGCAGCGAGGCCAGCGTGATGCGGATCAGCAAGGTCGGCACGGCCGCCGAGGAGTTAGCCCGCGCCCGACGCGAGCGCCGTCCCCTGTCGCCGCTCCACGCCGTGCTCCGCCCGGCCAACGAGGCGGAGGCCTACGCGGTCCAGGCGGCGCTCCACGAGATGCTGGCGCCGGATCTGGGCGAACGGGTCGGCTACAAGATCGGTTGTACGACGCCGGTGATGCAGGCCTATCTCGGTATCCCCAGCCCGTGCTCGGCGGGGGTGTTCACAAGCGGCGTCCACGCAAGCGGCGTGACGGTGCGCGCCGCCGACTATCGGCGGATCGGCATCGAGTGCGAGATCGCGGTTCGCCTTGGCCGCGACATCGGCGGCCCGGGGCCGTTCGCGGCAGGGGACGTGGCCGATGCGGTGGCGGAGACCATGGCAGCGATCGAGATCGTCGACGACCGCTACGCCGATTGGCGGAGCACCGACACGCCCACTCTGATCGCCGACGACTTCTTCGCCGCCGGCTGCGTGCTCGGCCCGCCGGTCAGGGATGCGGGCGATCCGGCCGCCTTCACCGGGACCACGACGATCAACGGCGTCGAGGTCGGCCGCGGGATGGGCCGGGACGTGATGGGGCACCCCTACAACGCCCTCGCCTGGATCGCCTCAAGCCTCGCGGCGCGGGGCACGCCGCTCCGCAAGGGTGAGATCGTGCTCCTCGGCAGCCTGGTCGAGACCAAGTGGCTCGAGGCCGGCGACTACGCCGTCATCGCCGTCAGCGGCCTCGGCCGGGTCGAAATGCGGGTAGTGTAGGACCTGCCTACCTTCCGCCCGGACGTGCCGGCGGTTACCCGCCGGCACGAAGACGGTGCGGCGCTACTGGGCGGCGAGGGGCGCGACCGGTTGTGCCCGCACGACCGCCGGCGGATTCCATTTGCCGGTCAGGGCCGCACCACGTGGCGCATAGAGGCGCATGGTCAGGTTGAATGGACCCTTCGGCGCCGGGAGCCAGTTCGACTCGAGTTCGGCACCGGGGCTTTCATTCTGAAAATGGAGGTCGAGCGACCCGTCGCCGTTGAACTTGAACGGCATCCAGCTGCTGACCGCGAAGCGGTTCAGGCTGTTGGCAACCTGAAAGCCATCCTGGTCGTACAGCGTGATCGACCAGAAAGCGTCGGCGGGCGGGACTTCACTCTTTTCAAAATGAATCGTGTAGCCGTTGGCCCCGTCGAGCGGTTGGCCGCTGCTGTCCGCGAGGTTGAGCGGGTAGATCGCGTCCTCTGGAAGGTTGGCGCCGAGGCCCTGCTGGGCAACGATGGCCCGCTTGAGGTAGTAGTTTCCGTAGACACCCATGGTGTCGGTGTTCATCGACCAGCCATTCGCGACGCGGGCCAGCGTCGGAACCTTCCACTTCATCAGCGCCTGGGCATCGGCCGGCGCTTTCTCTATTGCGTCGCGGATGGCCGGGTCGAGCTTCGAAAGGTCGAAGTCCTTGCCGACCTCGAAGCCGATGCGCTCCAGGCGGGCGATCATCGGCTGGTCAGTAATGTGCGGCGGCACCGTCTTCAGGAGCTGCGCGGCATAGGCGAAGTAGCCCGCCGCCGACATTGTGTCGACCGTGACCTTGGGCGGGGTCTTCACATCGACCGAGGGATCGGGCTGGTAGGACGGGGGCGTGTAGGCCTTGCCCCAGGACGAGAGCGGCGTGATCTTGTAGCCATCCTGGATCTTGTTCACCGCGGCGTAGTCGGAGGGGCCGTCGGTCTTGGTGCGACCGATGATCCAGACATAGGGAGTTGGAGAATCAATCTTCGTGACGCCGTCCGGCACGCTGCCCTGCCAGCCGGGAGGAGAGATCAGGAAGTCGCCGGCGCCGGTGCCCGTGGTTCGCCAACCCGGTGACGCGAAGACGTCCGTCCACATGTCGAGCATGGGTAGGAGGTAGTAGCGGCCGCCGGTATCGGGCGCCGAGACGATCATCGGCTCCTTGCTCAGGTCGAGCCAACCGCTTGAATAGAGCGTGTCGAAGTTCGGGCGCACCACAGCCTTCATGTCCGCCGGCGGGAACGTGCGAACATTGACGAACTGGTTCATGGGACCGCCTATGCCGCTTCCTTCCGGCATGTTCGTCAATTGTCGGCGGGTGACGTCCATTGTCACGAGAGAGTAGAAATAGATGTACGCGTCGACGCCGATGGAATGGGCTTCGTCGGCGCTGATCGAGGTAGCGGCAGTAGCCGTGCCTACAGGCAGCGGCGCAAGCGCCATGGCGCCAGCGACCGCGAGGGCCGTGACCAGTCGTGACATTCTGAGCAACTCCCTGAATGGTGGAAACGCTGCAAACATCGCCGATCATGATGCGAGGAGATCGGCGCACCCGGAAAAATCTAGCAGAAACCGGCTATCTTCGGGTGTAGATTCCTGTCTCTATACATGTTGACCGGAGAAATCCCGTTGCGTTGTGGCTAGGGTCGCCAGCGCAGGTCGCGGGCTACGTCTCACTATGCTGGCCGGCGATTTCTTTCTTCGCAAAACAGAGGGCTGTCATGAAGTCACTATCGATCTCGATCATTGCTTCGGTTGCTTTCGGGCTGGCGGCCGCAACCTCCGCCAATGCGTTCATGGCCTTCACCTCGTCCAAGGAGCTCAACCTCCGGGCGGGTCCGGGGGAGGAGTTTGCGATCATCGGCGTGATGGAGCGGGACGTCCGGGTCAACATGACCGGTTGCGTGGACGACTATACCTGGTGCCTCGTGACCGTGGACGGCCTCGTCGGCTGGGCATTCGCCCGCTCGATCGTCCTCGATACCGAGGAAGGCATCATCCACGTCTACGAAGCGGCCGAGAAAGACATGATTCCGATCGTCGGCGCGGACGGCGTGCTGATCATCAAGGAATAGCCGACGGGTCCACCCCGGCCAGCGGCGCGCGCGGGGCAGCCCGGAGCCGGATCCGGAGGGGATGGCCCCGCGCGGCGCTGTTCCCTACGGAAACAGCGCCTGCTGCGTGAGGCCGGTCGTCTCCTCGAGGTCGAACATCAGGTTGAAGTTCTGCACGGCCTGACCGGCCGAGCCCTTCACCAGATTGTCGATCACCGAGATGACGATCGCGCGGCCGGGAATGCGATCGGCGACGACGCCGATCTGGCAGTGGTTCGAGCCGCGGACGTTCTGGGTCTGCGGCAGGACGCCCGGCGGTGCCACATGGACGAAGGCCTCGTCCCGATAGGCTTCGCCGAGGGCGGCGCGGAGGTCGTCGGCAGTGGTCGAGCCGGTCAGGCGGACGTAGGACGTGCAGAGCTCGCCCCGGCTCATCGGGATGAGGTGCGGGGTGAAGTTGACGATCACCTGTTCGCCGGAAGCCTTGGAGATCTCCTGCTCGATCTCCGGGGCATGGCGATGCTTGCCGACGGAATAGGGGGAGAGGCCCTCGCCGGCCTCGGTGAAGAGAAGGTTCTGCTTGAGGCTGCGGCCGGCGCCGGAGACGCCCGACTTGGCGTCGATGACGATGTCGCTGACGTCGATCAGCCCGCCCGCGGCGAGTGGCAGCAGGGACATCAGCGTCGCGGTCGGATAGCAGCCGGGGCAGGCGACCAGCCGGGCGTCGCGGATCGCCGTCCGGTAGTGCTCGGTCAGGCCGTAGACCGCCTCGGCCTGAAGGTCGAGGGCCATGTGCTCGTGGCCGTACCAGGTCTTGTAGGTCTCGGGATCGCGCAGCCGGAAGTCCGCCGACATGTCGATGAACTTCACCCGAGGATGTTCCGCCAGCACCTTCCTGGTGATCTCCTGGGTGGTGCCGTGCGGCAGGCCGCAGAAGACAGCATCGACCCGGTCCCAGTCGGCCTCCTCGATGGTGGTCAGGCGCGGCAGTTCGACGAAGCCGAGATGCGGGAAGACCTCGGCCATGGCCTTGCCGGCGTGGGTGTTGGCGGTCAGTGCCGTGATCTCCATCCGCGGATGGTTGAGCGCCAGGCGCACGAGATCCGCCCCGGTATAGCCCGAAGCCCCCAGCACACCGATCCGGATCTTGCCGCTCATGGATTCACTCCTCGCGCCTGACAGGCCGCCAGATATCGTATTCCGGTGACGCTTTTCCAGTGCGGATGCGGCGATCGGCCGGAAACGGCGGCTGGCGACGCAAGCATCGGCAATTGTCAAATATGACAATTCAGCTACGCTATCCCTGTAGGTCGGGCATATCCGCCGGGGCATGCGGCGCGATCAAGCGCGTCGAACCGTGAGGGGAGATGGCGGAGGCGATCGGCCTACGTCGCAGGGAGAGATCGTCATCAATCGGGAGAGACATCCCATGATCCGATGCATGCTCGTGGCGGCTTCCGCCGTCGTGTGCCTGGCGACGCCGTCACTGGCGGCGCCCGTTGCCGTCGACTTCACCGCGCGCTCCACAAACTCGGGCAGCATGTACATGACCGGGGAAGCCGACGGACTGTTCCACTCAAACAGCGCCTGGGACGCGGTCGGCGAAGAGGGCGGCGCCATGGCGGGGCTGAGCGGGCCGTGTTTCGGTTCCGGCCGCGTGTCGGGCGGCAAGATGAGCGGGGATGGCTACTGCGCCTTCAAGGACGCAGAGGGCAACATGGCGTTGGTGCACTGGTGGCTGGACAATTCGGCCGCGCTTGGCGGCGTATGGTCCCTCGCCGGCGGCACCGGGAAGTGGGCGACAGCCACCGGCGGCGGGACGTGGTCCGACTCGCCCGGCGACGGCGAGAACATCATGATGACCCACATCATCGGCGTTGTGGACATGAAGTAGGCTGCGGGTCGACAGGCCGACGCGTGAGCGGCGGCGTCGCGGGGCGACGCTCCGCCTCGCCCTCCGCCGTCCGCGTGATCAGGGTCGCGCCACCAGGCACCGGAACCAGGCGCTCGCGCGGCAGCTGCCGTCTGGCTGGCGAAACGGCGCGATCGCCTTGACGTATGCGTCCACGATCACATCCTCCCCGACGGCCTCGATCGCTTTCACGGCGTTCCCCGTCGAAGTGAGACCGCGAATGGCTGCAGCCTCGTCGGCGTAGATCCACGGGCTGTCGACATCGAAAATCTCCACCGGGCGGAGACCGGCATCCGTCGCAAACTGCCTCAGGACAACTTCGTCAGACAGGGCGAACGGTCCGGGCGCCCCGGCGGGCGGTGGCGGGAGAAACGGCCTGAGGGTGGCGATCAAGGCTGCCGCTCCCATTCCTTCCGGCTCGCCGAAGGCCATCACCACGACCACGCCGCCGCGCTTGGCGACACGGCCGGCCTCGCGGAGGGCGGCGACCGGGTTCCCGGCGTACTGAAGCGAATTGAATCCGGTGACGACGTCGAAGGTTTCCGCGGCGAAGGGCAGGTCCTCAAGGTCGCCGTGACGGAAGTCGCCTTTCGGAACACGCGATCGCGCGATCGACAGCATGGCCTCGGCGGCGTCGACGCCGGCAACGTCGGCGCCGCGCACAGCAGCCAGCGCCGCCGCCATGCCGGCGCCGCAGCCGGCATCGAGATAGCGGATCCCCGGTCCGACGCCGGTGCGTTCGAGCACCGCCTCGAAAACCGGTCGGACCGTGCCTTCCTGGAAATCGGCCCAGTCCTGAGCACGCGCACCCCAAAGACGACCGTGCGCTTCGGCCGTCCTGATCCTCGGATTGTTCATGGCCAGCGTCCTCCCCGGCCTGTTATCCCGGCAAAGACCTGCCGCGGCCAGAAACCTCCGGCTGCGGAGATCGGGTGGCAGCTTCGTGCGCCCGCTTTGCGTCCGCTTCGGGACAGAACGACGCAACGTCATCGGATCCACCGGCTGGCGCGGCGGTGGTGGCAAGCGCAAGCCGAGAACGGACTGGACGAGGCGTGGACAGACCACAGAAGGTGCGCGACGGCCGTGGGATTTCTGGCCCGGACAAGCTGCCGCGGCCGGCGCTCATCCCCGCCGCCGTTCGGCGAGGAGGCCGAGGTAGTAGAGCGCGACGGTCGCTCCGGCGATGGCGGTGATGTCGGCGTGGTCGTAGGGCGGGGAGACTTCGACCACGTCGCCGCCGACGAAGTCGATGGTTCCGAGGCCGCGGAGGATGGCGAGGGCCTCGCGGCTGGACAGGCCGCCCGCCACCGGGGTGCCGGTGCCGGGGGCGAAGGCGGGATCAAGGCAGTCGATGTCGAAGGTGAGGTAGGCGGGACCGTCGCCGACGGTCTCGCGGATGCGGTCGATGACGCCGGCGATGCCGAGCGTGTCGACGGCGTGGCCGTGGACGATCCGGATGCCGCAATCCTCCGGCGCGACGGTGCGGATGCCGACCTGGATCGACCGTTCCGGGTCGATGATCCCTTCACGGACGGCGCGCGCGACGAAGCCGCCGTGGGAAATCCCGCCGTGGTCGGGCCAGGTGTCCTGATGGGCGTCGAACTGGACGAGCGCCAGCTTGCCGTGGCGGGCGGCATGGGCCTTGAGCAGCGGAAAGGTGACGAAATGATCGCCGCCGAGGGAGAAGAGGTGGACCCCGTGGCTGATGATCGCCGCGGCCTGGGCCTCGATCGCAGCGCTGAACTCCATTGGCCGGGCATAGTCGAAGCCGGCGTCGCCATAGTCGATCGTGGCGAGGGTGGCGAAGGGATCGAAGCCGAAGGGATATTGCGGGTCGCCGTCGAAGATCGCCGAGGCGCGGCGGATCGCCGACGGCCCGAAGCGGGCGCCGGGGCGGTTGGTGACGGACTGGTCGAAGGGAATGCCCCAGACCGCTGCGTCGACGCCGGCGAGATCGCGCGAATAGCGGCGGCGCATGAAGGAGAGGACGCCGCCGAAGGTCGCCTCGGGACTGCCGCCCATCAGCGGGCCGAAGACAGCGTTGTCGGTGGGTGGCGGCGCGTCTGCGGCGGTCATGGCGATGTCCCGGTTGGCTGAGGGCGAGTCCGGTCAGGGGGATAGCGCAGTTCGCTCGGAAAGAGATTCATCGACTTCAGACGTCGATTCAAGTCGGCTCCGGCGGCTGCCGCCAGTCCGAACAGTCCCATCCGAGGAGACGCTCGACCGCGTCGATATCGGCCTCGAAATGCCGGTAGGCGGCTTCCCACTTCTTCGGTGAGATGCCGCGTCCCGAGCCGACATTGGCATGAACGGCCGGCGGCGTGGCGACGGCGGTGAGGGGCGCGACGCCGAGAAAGCGACAGACTTCATCGGTAACGCCGTGCTGGTCGGCGAAGAAGCGCTCTGACCTGAGGATCAGGATCTGGTCCGCGGGAAACAGGGCGCGGAGCCGCTCGATCTGCGGCGCATAGAGGCTCCGGCCAAGGTGGGAGAGGCCCTTGTCGCTGAAGCCGGGGTCGGCCGCGAGCGCCCTTGCCTCGCGGCGAAGCCGCTGGCGAAAGCGACCGACTCGCGCGTCGGGGTCGCGCTTGGCGCGGGCCTTGCGGTCGAGATGGCCCCAGTGCGACCAGGCGCGATGGACCGGGTTGCGGAGGAGGAGAACGAGCCGGGCGTCGGGGTTGTAGTGCCGAATGCGCTCGAGGGCGGCCGGCCAATAAACGTAGGAGGGCGTGATCTCGCCGGCGAGCGTCCGGTCGAAGAAGAACGGACCGTGGAGCCGGGCGTAACCGTCGCGCGGGTCGAGGCCGTCGAAGCGGGCATCGTCGTCGAAGTAGTGGAGCTCCTTCCGACCGCTGGGGAGCTCGAGGTCAGGATGGAGACGCAGCAGGCGGTCGAGACTGGTGGTGCCGCCCTTCTGGGCGCCGATGCCGAAGAAGCCGAGCCGCTGCTCGCGCCGACGGGCGCCGGCGCCGCGCCAGCGGAGGCCGAAGAGAGGGCTCAGGCGGTCTTTGCGGGCCATGGCCGGGGCTGTGTAGGCGGTTCCCGACAAACAAAAAAGGGGGCAGCGCGCGGCTGCCCCCTTCGGATGTGCGATACGAAACGCGGGATCAGCGCTTCGAGAACTGGAAGGACCGGCGGGCCTTGGCGCGGCCGTACTTCTTGCGCTCGACCACGCG
>JAGRKZ010000011.1 GCA_020442065.1 Bauldia sp. | reverse complement strand
TGGTGATCATCGCCTCGATGATCGGCGCGGGCGGCCTCGGCTTCGACGTTCTGGCGGCGCTGCGGCGGCTCGACATCGGCGCCGGCATCGAGGCAGGCGTCGCCATCGTCGTGCTTGCCATCGCCCTCGACCGGCTCAGCCAGGCCTTCGCCGAGCGGAGCGGCGGCCGGTCGCCGGTGGCAAGCAGCGGGGAGCCGGTCTGGCGTCGTTACCCGAACCTCACCGCGGCGCTCGCGATCGTCGTCGTCTCCGGCCTGCTCGGGCTGTTGGTGCCCGGGGTCCAGACCTACCCGGAGTCGCTGACCGTGACCACCGGCGGCATCTGGGACGAGCTGGTGCGCTGGATCAACGTCACCTTCTTCGACGCGCTCGATGCCTTCAAGAATGCGTTGCTCCTCAATCTCCTCATCCCGTTCAAGCGCTTCCTCGGCGAGCTGCCGTGGCTCGGCGTGGTCGCCGCCCTCGGGCTGGCCGGCTTCGCCCTTGGCGGGCTTCGCCTCGCGCTGCTCTGCGTCGTGCTCTCGGCCCTGATCGCGGTCACCGGCCAATGGGAAAAGGCGACGGTCACCGTCTATCTCTGCGCCATCTCGGTCGTCTTCGCCTGCCTGATCGGCGTGCCGATCGCGATCTGGGCGGCGGGCCGCGATCGCGTCTGGCGCGTCGTCCAGGTGGTGATCGATACGCTTCAGACGCTGCCGAGCTTCGTCTATCTGATGCCGGTGGTGATGCTCTTTCGGGTCGGCGACTTCACCGCCATCGTCGCCGTCGTCGCCTATTCGGTGGCGCCGGTGATCCGCTACACCGCCTTCGGCCTCCGCTCGGTCGATCCGCAGCTGATCGAGGCCGGCGTGGTGTCGGGGTGCACGCCGTTCCAGATTCTCACCAAGATCAAGTTGAAGCTGGCGCTGCCCGAGCTGATGCTCGGCCTCAACCAGACCATCATGCTGGCGATCTCGATGCTGGTGATCACTGCCCTCGTCGGCACCCGCGACCTCGGCCAGGAGGTCTATATCGCGCTCGCCAAGGCCGATACCGGCCGCGGCATCGTCGCCGGCCTCGCCATCGCCTTCATCGCCATCATCGCCGACCGCCTCATCACCGCGGGCGCGGAGCGGATGCGGTCGCGACTGCTCGGACCTGGCCGGCGATGAGTATGGATATGGAAAGCACCCGTGTCCGGCGCTGGCCACCCCGCGGCCGGCGACATGACCCCCTCCCTGTGGAAAGAGTCCCTTCATGACCGCAATTCCAGCCCATGCCGACGTGGTGGTGATCGGGGGCGGCATCATCGGCTGCTCCGTCGCCTATCACCTCGCCCGCGACCACAAGCTGGACGTGGTGCTGATCGAGCAGGGCAAGCTCACCGGCGGCTCGACCTGGCACGCCGCAGGCCTCGTCGGCCAGCTCCGCTCCTCGGCCTCGATCACCCAGGTGCTCCGCTACTCGGTCGACCTCTACAAGGGCCTGGAGGCCGAAACCGGCCTTGCCACCGGATGGCGCGAGACCGGCTGCCTCCGGCTCGCCTGCAACGAGGACCGCTGGACCGAGTTCAAGCGGCAGGCGACGACGGCGCGGAGCTTCGGCCTCGACATGCATCTCCTGTCGCCGGCGGAAGCGAAGGCGCTGTGGCCGCTGCTCGAGGTCGGCGACCTCGTCGGCGCCACCTTCATGCCGAGCGACGGCCAGGCCGGTCCGTCCGACATCGCCCAGGCGCTGGCGAAAGGCGCGCGTATGCATGGGGCGAAGCTCTACGAAGGCGTCGGCTGCACCGGCTTCGGCATCGCCGACGGCCGGGTGACCGCCGTCGAGACCACGGCGGGGACGATCGCCTGCGAGAAGGTCGTGCTCTGCGCCGGCATGTGGTCGCGCCAGATCGGGGCGCTGGCCGGGGTCAGCGTGCCGCTCCAGGCGGTGAAGCACCAGTACGTCGTCACCGAGAAGATCGACGGCATCGCCCCCGGCATGGCGACGATCCGCGACCCCGACCGGCGCACCTACTTCAAGGAGGAGGTCGGCGGCCTCGCCTTCGGCGGCTACGAGCCCGACCCCAAGTCCTGGCTCGACGTCGTGCCGGAGCGGTTCGAGTTCCAGCTCCTCGATGACGACTGGGATCACTTCGAGCAGCACCTGACCGCGGCGATGGTCCGCATCCCGGCGCTGGAGAAGGCCGGCATCAAGCAGATGATCGACGGGCCGGAGTCGTTCACGCCCGACGGCAACTTCATCCTCGGCGAGGCGCCGGAGGTGCGGAACTTCTTCGTCGGCACCGGCTTCAACGCTTTCGGCATCGCCTCGGCCGGCGGCGCCGGCTGGGTGCTCGCCGAGTGGGTGGCAAAGGGCGAGCAGCCGATGGACCTCTGGGTGGTCGACATCCGGCGCTTCTCCGAACTCCACCGTGACCATGCCTGGACCCGCGAGCGGACGCTGGAAGCCTATGGCAAGCACTACACCGTCGCCTACCCGCTCGAGGAATACGAAAGCGGCCGGCCGCGGATCGTCTCCCCGCTCTACGAGCGGCTCAAGGCGCGCCGCGCCGTCCTCGGCTCGAAGCTTGGCTGGGAGCGGGCCAACTGGTTCGCGCGGCAACAGGACGAGCCGGCGGATCGCTACAGCTTCGCCCGTGGCAACTGGTTCGACGCGGTCGGCGAGGAACACGCCGCGGTGCGTGATGCGGTCGGTCTCTTCGACCAGTCGTCCTTCGCCAAGTACGAGCTGACCGGCAGGGACGCGGGCGAGGCGCTGTCGTGGGTCGCTGCCAACGACGTCACCCGCGCGCCCGGCCGGCTCACCTATACCCAGATGCTCAATTCCCGGGGCGGTATCGAGTGCGATCTCACCGCCGCCCGTCTCGCCGACGACCGCTACTACATTGTCACCGGCACCGGCTTCCGCACCC
>JAGRKZ010000275.1 GCA_020442065.1 Bauldia sp. | reverse complement strand
GCATCCCGACCAAGGCGCTGCTCCGTTCGGCCGAGGTCTTCCACTACATGGAGAACGCCAAGGACTATGGCCTGTCGGCCAAGGAGGTGAGCTTCGATCCGACGGCGGTGGTGAAGCGCTCGCGCGGCGTCGCCGCGCAGCTCTCGACCGGCGTCGCGTTCCTCTTGAAGAAGAACAAGGTCGACGTGATCTGGGGGGCGGGGACGATCACCGCGCCAGGCAAGATCAACGTCACGGCGGCGGAGAACCCGCCGAAGGGCGCGCTGGGGGGCGGGGAATATTCCGCCAAGCACATCATCGTCGCCTCCGGCGCCCGGCCACGGGCGCTCCCGGGCCTCGAACCCGACGGCAAGCTCATCTGGACCTACTTCGAGGCCATGGCTCCGGAGAAGATGCCGAAGTCGCTCCTCGTCATCGGCTCCGGCGCGATCGGGATCGAGTTCGCCTCGTTCTACAAGACCCTCGGCGCCAACGTCACCGTCGTCGAGATTCTCCCGCAGATCCTGCCGGTCGAGGACGAGGAAATCGCCGGCCACGCGCGCAAGCGGCTCGAGAAGCAGGGCATCCGGATCCTCACCGAAGCCAAGGTGAGCACCCTCAAGAAGGGCAAGGACAGCGTCACCGCCACGATCGAGCTCAAGGACGGCAAGAAGGAAGAGATGACGGTCGACCGGGTGATCTCGGCCGTGGGCGTCGTCGGCAACATCGAGGGGCTGGGTCTCGAGAAGCTCGGGGTCAAGACCGATCGGGGGACGATCGTGACCGACCCATACGGCAAGACCAGCATTCCCGGCATCTACGCGATTGGCGACGTCGCCGGCCCGCCCATGCTCGCCCACAAGGCCGAGCACGAGGGCGTGATCTGCGTCGAGGCGATCGCCGGCAAGCATCCGCACGCCATGGACAAGCTCAAGATCCCCGGCTGCACCTACTGCAACCCGCAAGTGGCATCGGTCGGGCTCACCGAGAAGAAGGCCAAGGAGGCGGGCTTCGAGATCAATGTCGGCCGCTTCCCGTTTATCGGCAACGGCAAGGCGATCGCGCTCGGCGAGCCGGAGGGGCTGGTCAAGACGATCTTCGACAAGAAGACCGGACAGCTCCTCGGCGCGCACATGGTCGGCGCGGAGGTGACCGAACTGATCCAGGGCTTCGTCATCGCCATGAATCTCGAGACCACGGAGCAGGAACTGATCGATTCCGTCTTCCCGCACCCGACACTCTCCGAGACCATGCACGAGAGCGTTCTGGCGGCGTATGGACGCGTCATCCACGTCTGACCGCAGCGCCGGCCACCCACCATCCCGACACGATCAGCAAGGGACCTTCAGCGTGACCAAGATCATCCAGGTCGGGTTGGGATTCTGGGGGTTCGACTGGGCGTCGACCGTGATCCCCAGGGTTCCGGACATCGAAGTCGTCGCCTATGTCGATCCATCGGAAGCGGCGCGCACCCGTGCCGCGACCGAGCTCAAGGTCGATGCCTCGCGCTTCTTCCCGAGCCTTGAGGCCGCACTTGACGCGGCAGACTGCGACCTCGTGCTTGGCACGGTCCGGACCGATGCGCATTTTCCGGTCGCCCGGATGGCCCTTGAGGCCGGCCGGAACGTCATGCTCGAGAAGCCGTTCGCCAGCACGATGCGGGAGGCGCATCAGCTGGTCGACCTCGCGGCGCGGAAAGGCAAGCTGCTGGCGATCAGCCAGAACTACCGCTACTTCCCCGCTCCGCGGCTTGCCGCGAAGCTGTTCGCGGAGCAGGCACTCGGGCCCTCCGACTACGTGCGGCTGGAATTCCGCCAGCACGGGCCGTCGGTCGGCTATCGCTACTGGGACATGCCCGATCCGCTGCTCGCCGACATGTCGATCCACCACTTCGACCTGATGCGAATGGTGCTTGGCAGCGAACCCAGACGGATTGCCTGCCACACCTGGAATACGGTCGAGAGCCCTTACCGGTTCGACCCCGTCGGCAGCGCGATGATCGAATTCGAGAATGGCGTGCGCCTCGACTATCACGGTTCGTGGATGAGCGGTGGCACGCGGACGCCGTGGGCCGGCGAGTGGACGATCGATGGCCGGGACGGCGAACTGTGGTGGACATCGCGCGACATGTTCCTCGATGGCTCGAAGCCCGACCGCGTCGTCATCCTCCGCCGGGGGGAAGCCGCCGAGCCGCAGGTGCTGCCGGACCTTCCCTTCCTCGACCGCGCCGGAACACTTCGGGCGACGTGCGACACGATCGCGACCGGCGAGGCTCCCAAGTATTTCTCCTCTGGGGCCGACAACCTGATGAGCTTCGCCCTGGTCGGCGCCGCCCTTGCGTCGGCCGCTCGCAACGGCGCGTGGGTCGAGATCGCAGAGGTCCTGGCGGACGCGGCCGCCGCGGAGACCGTGGTGGCCTAAGCGACGATTTGGGCTCAGCCGCAAGCCGCGCTAAGCTTGCCGCGAGGCAGGGCGAGTCGTCCGCCGGAGGGAGAGAGCGGGGATGAACGAACAGACAAGGGCGATCGTCGCCTGGATCGTCATCGGCCTGATCGCGGGGTTCGTCGCGAGCCTGATCGTGGGCGGCGGCGGCGGCATCATCGGTTGGCTTATCGCCGGCCTGATCGGCTCGGTCGTCGGCGGGTTCCTCGCCCGTCAACTCAATCTAAAGCTCAATACGGGAAACCTCTTCCTCGACCAGGTGATTATCGCCATCGTCGGCGCGATCATCGTCATCATCATCGCCCGCATCATCACCTGAGGCAGGGCGGCGACAGGGCAAGGGGTTTTGGGGCATGTCACCGGCAAAGCGCGCTTTTCGTCTTGTGTTTCTGATCTTCCCGCCCTCGGGGTGCTGGTCTGGGTCGCACATCTCATCGCGCCGGACGCGGTGACGATCACCTTCAATGAGGCACCGGCGACGGGTTGGTCAGCGTTCCTCGTTCCCGTCGTGCTCAGCGCTATCCTTGGCCTGATTCTCGGGCTCGTCGTTGCCGGCGTGACTGCCCTCGTGACGCGCTCGTCGACCAAGGGTTGAGCCAGCCGCCTGCCGGCTCCGCGGCCCGGACAATGGTCGTCGGCTCCGCGATCGACTATATCAGCGGTTGGATCGTCGCGAGATCGCGAAGATAAAGGGAACCGCACCGCGCCATGGTCGTCGTCATCGATACGCTGGAGACGCGCAAGACCGGGCGTCCCCGGCACCCCGAGAAGGCCAACCGCCCGGACGCACCGATCCTGCGCAAGCCGGACTGGATCCGGGTTCGTGCGCCGGGCTCGGCAGTGTTTCGGGAGACCACCGGCATCGTCCGCGAGCACGGTCTCGTCACCGTCTGCGAAGAGGCGGGCTGCCCCAATATCGGCGAGTGCTGGTCGAAGAAGCACGCCACGTTCATGATCATGGGCGACACGTGCACCCGCGCGTGTGCCTTCTGCAACGTCCGGACCGGCCTGCCGGCCGCCCTCGATCCGACCGAGCCGGAGAAGGTCGCCGACGCCACCGCAAAGCTCGGCCTCGAGCATGTCGTCGTCACCTCCGTCGACCGCGACGACCTCGCCGATGGCGGGGCAAGGCATTTCGCCGAGACCATCACCGCCATCCGCCGGGCGAGCCGGGCGACAATCGAGGTGCTGACGCCCGACTTCCTCAGGAAGGACGGCGCCCTTGAGGTCGTGGTCGCGGCCAGGCCCGACGTCTTCAATCACAACCTTGAGACGGTGCCGTCGCACTATCTGACGGTGCGGCCCGGTGCGCGCTACTTCGCCTCGCTGCGCCTCCTTCAGCAGGCGAAGGAACTCGATCCCTCCATCTTCACCAAGTCGGGGATCATGGTCGGCCTCGGCGAGGAGCGGAACGAAGTCCTCCAGCTGATGGACGACCTCCGCGCCGCCAATGTCGATTTCCTCACCATTGGCCAGTACCTGCAGCCGACCCGGAAGCACCATCCGGTGGCGCGCTTCGTCACCCCGGACGAGTTCAAGGCGTACGAGACGATCGCCTATGCCAAGGGCTTCCTGATGGTCTCGTCGAGCCCGCTCACACGGTCCTCGCACCATGCCGGCGAGGACTTCGCCCGGCTCAGGGCCGCGCGGGCGAACCGCCTCGGCGCCTGAGCGTCGTTTCGGCTGCGATGCCGCAATTCGCAACGACCCGGCGGGTTCCACACAGCGCGACGGACATGTTCGACCTCGTCGCCGACGTCGAATCCTACCCAAAGTTCCTGCCGCTCTGCGAAAGCCTTGTCGTGCACTCGCGCCGCAAGGACGGGGAGCGGGAGATCCTCGTTGCCACGATGACAGTGGCCTACAAGGTCATCCGCGAGTCCTTCACCACCAAGGTGACGCTCGAGCGCAGCGCTCTGTTGATCCGTGCCGAATACATCGACGGGCCGTTCAGCTACCTCGAAAACGTCTGGCGGTTCGAGCCGCATGGCCGCGGCGACAGCATCGTTCACTTCAGCATCGACTATGCGTTCCGATCCAGGGCGCTCGGGCTGGTGATGGGCGCGGTCTTCGACCGCGCCTTCCGCAAGTTCACCGAAGCGTTCGAGGCCCGGGCCGACGCCGTCTACGGCACGGTCTGAACACAGCCCTCAGGAAACCCTTCGCTTCCCTACGCCGATCGTGCCGGGTCCACGCGCGTGGCCCCACGGGTCCGTGCAGGTGGCGGGCGCGGTGGAGAGGCAACGGCGCAGACTCGCAGTCGAAAGCTCGACGGTTGCGTCGCGTGTTCAACCGGATGCAGCCGACGTCGCGGCGACCGCGGCCGCGATCAGCTCCAGGGCGGTGCGGACGGTGGCGAGGCGGACTTCGGAGCGGCCGATATCGCCGAAGTTGCGGACGATGTGATGGGCGTGGGAACCGCGGCGGGCGAGCGCGAAATGGACAGTGCCCACGGGCTTGTCCTCGCTGC
>JAGRKZ010000115.1 GCA_020442065.1 Bauldia sp. | reverse complement strand
GGCGGCGCGGTGAAGAACGTGCTCGCCATCGCTGCCGGGATCGTCGCCGGACGCGGCCTCGGAGCGAGCGCCCTCGCCGCCATGGTCGCCCGCGGCTTTGCCGAGCTCCGCCGGCTGGGCGAGTCCCTCGGGGCAAAGCCCGAGACGCTGATGGGCCTGTCGGGCCTCGGCGACCTGGTGCTGACCTGCTCGGGACCGCAGTCGCGGAATTTTGCCTACGGCCGCCAGATCGGCGCCGAAGGTGACATCCCCGCGCCGGTGGAACTGGTCGAGGGCATCGAGACCGCCCGGGTCACCCGAGACCTCGCCCGACGGCAGCACATTCCGATGCCGATCGTCGACGCGGTCGTGGCGGTGCTGTCGCGGAAGCTCACCGTCGACGCCGCGATCGAGGGCCTGATGACGCGGCCGATCAAGCGCGAGGCGGGCTGACCCGGCCTGCTCCCGCTGCCGCTCAGATGTGCGGGAAGAGATCGTCGTCGAGGCGCTGCGGATCGTAGCTGCGCGGCTCGTTCTTCTTGAGCAGGCGGAAGGCGGGGATGACGAAGATCGCCCCGGCGAGCGCGAGGAATAGGGCCTTGACCTCGCCGGTCCAGATCAGCAGCCCGACCGGGAGCACCAAGAAGAAGGCCCCGCCGAGGATGGCGGCGAACTTTCCGAACATCTGCCGGCCCTCGGTCATGCCGGCATTGAACCTTATGCGGCGGCGATCGTCGTCGCTGAGCCGGGCGTGAAGGTCCTGGACGAAGTCGGCATAGTCGGCGAGACGCCCGGGGTCGGCCGTTCCCCACGAATTGAGACTGTTGACGGCAATGGTCCTGTCCCCGCGGCCAACGATCGTACAGGTGCCGAAATAGCCCGACTTGGGGATGTGCCCGGACTCGATCCGGATCGACTCGATCTCGGCATAGGGCATCGATCGGGCGGCCCCGTCCGTCCGCCACTCGATCCCGGCCGGAGTGAGGACGACGCCTTCGTCGCGGAAACGCCAGACCAGCCCCCGCCCCTGGCCGCGGTGGAAGAGCTCGTAGCGGCGAGGCTCGGACGACAGAGCATCGGGCTTGCCGGGAACGACCTGATCCAACGTCTCCTCCGATCTCCCGCGGCCGGGACTTCGGTGCTATAGGCGGACCGTACATGGGACGCCACGCTGCCGCGATGATTTCCGTCACACCCGTCTTCGAAAAGACTGCGCATGCCCGCGCCTTGGCGTTGCGGGCGCTGTCGGGCGTGCTCCTGCTCCTGCTCGTTCTGCTGCCGGGCGCGCTTCATGCCCAGAGCGACGCGGAAAACCAGGAAATGATCGACGGCTGGCGCGCCACGCTCTCGCAGACCGAGGCTGCCCTCGGCCGCACCGGCCTGACGACCCGCGATCTCGACGAGCAGCGCGACAAGGTGCAGGAGGTTCTTGCGGCCGCGCGCGCGTTCAACGCCATACTCGACCCGCAGGTCGCCGACCTTGAGGCCCAGCTCAAGGCAATCGCGCCGGCGGACGATCAGACCGCCCTGCCGCCGTCGATCCAGAAGATCCATGATGAGCTCGCCACCGAGTATGAGACGCTGCGCGGCCTCGCCGGCCAGACCAGCGTCATCATCCTCAGCGCCACCAAGCTCATTGCCACCATCTCCGAGCGGCGCAGCGCGGTGTTCTCGGCACGGCTGTTCGAGCGGGGGCCGAGCGTGCTCGATCCCGGCCTCTGGAGCGATACCATCAACGGCTTCCCGCAGGTGCTTGCCGGCGCCGGCCGGGTGCTGTCGGCGTGGATCGCCCGCATCGCGGCAAGCACGAACCAGCAGGTCCTGCTGCTGCTCGTCGCTGCCGCGATCGCGGTCTTGTTCGTGCTTGCTGTCCGTTTCCTCTTCGTGCGCTGGGCGAGGGCCTGGACGAAGACGGAGAAGCCGACCCCGGCGCGACGGGTTCTGATGGCGACCGGAGTCGTCATCGCCGACATCGGCGTGCCGATGGCGATCCTCTTCGGGCTCCGCGCCCTGTTCGCCGCGCTGGGCCTTCTCCCACCAGGGATCGGCCTGATCTTCGACGGCCTGACCGTCGCCGTCGCCATCTTTTCCGTCATCACCGGCATGGCCCGGGCGCTCGCCGCCCCCGGACGATCGGAGTGGCGGATCGGCGGCATCGCCGACGACACGGCGCGGCGTGCCTACCGCATCGTCGCGGTCGCCGCCTTCCTGATCGCCCTGCCACCCCTCGCCGATCATCTGGCCCGCGTCGCCGCCATGCCGTCATCATGGGCCATCGGCTTCGGCGGAATCCTGTCTGTGCCGACAGCGCTGCTGGCCCTGCTCGCGACCCGGGTTCTGGTGCTCGGCCGCGAGCGGATGAGCGCCGAGGAATATGCCCGCGGGCTGCGCTGGCGCATCCTGACGCCGATCGCCGCGATCGCCGCGATCGCGACCATCGTGGCGGCCAGCCTCGGCTTTCTCGCCTTCGCCCGCTTCACCATCGAGCAGATCGCCTGGGTGTGGGTGGTGTCGGGCATCTACGTCGTCCTCGCCGGCCTTGCCGACCTTTTGATCGGCGCCCTGCTTCTGCCCGGTCACGCCGGCGGCCTCGAAGTGGGTCGGACAGTCGGACTGAGCGGCCGGACCGCCGAGCGGCTGGCGGTGCTGGTCAGCGGCGTCGCACGGATCGTCATCTTCCTCCTGGCGGCTATCGTGGTCCTCGCTCCCTGGGGTTTCGATTCAAGCACCTTCGTCGAGCGGGTTTCGGGCCTCTATTACGGCATTGAGGTCGGCTCGTTCCGCTTCACCTTCTCGAGCGTTTTTTTCGCCCTGGTGATCTTTGCCGCCGTGATCGTGGTCAGCCGGATCTTCACGCGCTGGCTCGACCAACGCTTCCTGCCGACCACCTCGATCGACCCCGGCCTCAAGAACTCGATCAACACCGCTGCCGGCTATGTCGGCTTCATCCTCGCGGCGTTGCTCGCCCTCGGCTACGCCGGCATCGACCTTGCCAACATCGCGCTCGTCGCCGGCGCTCTGTCGGTCGGCATTGGCTTCGGCCTGCAGAGCATCGTCAACAATTTCGTCTCGGGACTGATCCTGCTCGCCGAGCGGCCGATCCGGGCGGGCGACTGGATCCAGGTCGGCAGCGACGAAGGCACCGTCAAACGGATCAGCGTCAGGGCGACCGAGATCGAGACCTTCGACCGCGCCTCGGTCATCATCCCCAATTCGAGCCTCATCTCGGGCGTGGTCAAGAACTGGTATCTCCGCGACAATTCCGGACGGACCATGGTGAGTGTCGGCGTCGGCTACGGCTCGGACCCCGAGAAGGTTCGCGACATCCTGCTCGATATCGCCGACAAGAACGAGAAGGTGCTCAAGTTCCCCAAGCCGTTCGTGATTTTCCAGGACTTCGGCGACAGCGCGCTGGTCTTCCAGCTCTATGTCTACCTCGCCAGCATCGCCAACGGCCTGACCGTCCGCTCGGAGGTGCGCTTCGAGATTCTCCGGCGCCTGCGCGAAGCGGGGATCGAGATCCCCTTCCCGCAGCGCGACATAAATCTTCGCGATTGGCCGCAGATCGAGAACGCGCTACGGGAAGCGCGAGCGGGCGGGGCGGGCGAAGATACAAGCGGTTGACGCAGGCAAGGCACGACAGATGACATCGACGAGCTTGCGGAGCGTTCTCCTGGCCGTGGTGGCGGGCGCGATCCTCGCGACCATGCCGCCCACGCCGTCCGAGGCGCTGTTCAGCCTGTTCAAGAAGAAGGAGCAGGTGGTCGAGGGCGGCCAGACCGGCCCGGCCACGGTGAACGCGGCAGACGCTGCGGCCAAGATCTCGGACTACCGTAGGAGCCGTGGGCTGCCTCCGGTAACGGTCGATGCGACGCTGACGGCGATCGCCGCCAGTCAGGCGCAGGCGATGGCCCGGGCGCGGAAAATGTCCCACAGCCTTGGCGGCAGCTTCCCGAGCCGGCTCAGCCGCGGCGGCTACGATGCGCTGATCGCCGCGGAGAACCTCGCCGCAGGCCCGCGCAACCTCGACGAGGTGATCTCCAGCTGGCGGGCCTCCAAGGGCCACAACGCCAACCTGCTCAAGGCCGGCGTGACGCAGATCGGCATCGCCGTCGCCTACGCGCCGAACAACAAGTACGGCAACTACTGGGCGCTGGTTCTGGGCACGCCCGACACCGGGCAGCAGCAGGGCCCGGATGCCGGCCCGCCCGTATCGGCCGTGCCGCAGTGATCCTCGGCCGGGGCGCCAGCTATGCGGCGCTGATCCGGGACTTCCGCTGGAACATCCCGCCGCGGTTCAACATCGCCACCGCCTGCATCGACCGCTGGGCCGCGGCCGAGCCGGAGCGCCCGGCGCTCGTCCGCCGTGCGGACGGGCACACCGAGACGGTCAGCTACGGGACGCTCCGCCGCGATTCGGAGCGACTCGCCCACGCGCTCATCCGGCTCGGGATCGGTCGCGGCGACCGGGTCGCGGTGCTGCTGCCGCAAGCCGCCGAAACCGTCGTGGCGCACATGGCGGTCTACCGGCTCGGCGGCGTGGTCGTGCCGCTCGCGGCGCTGTTCGGGGAGGAGGCGCTGCGGGTGCGGGTCGCAGCATCCGGCGCCAAGGCGGCGATCACCGACGCCGGCGGTGCGGCCAAGCTCGCCGCACTGCGTGGCGACGCGCCCGGGCTCGGGCCTCTGATCTCGGTCGATGGACCGAACGGCGCGGTGCTCGGCTGGCACGATACGCTGGCCACGGTCGAGGCGGCGCCCTTCCCCACCGCCGACACCGGCCCGGACGATCCCGCCCTGATGATCTTCACCTCGGGGACCACCGGCCCGCCCAAGGGCGCCGTTCATGGCCACCGGGTCCTCGCCGGACACCTGCCGGGGTTCTCGTTCACCCACGACTTCGCCGCGGGCGCCAGCCACCGCTTCTGGACACCGTCGGACTGGGCGTGGGCAGGGGGGCTTCTCAACGCGCTGCTGCCGAGCCTCTATTTCGGCATTCCGGTGGTGTTCGGCCCGTTCCGCCGCTTCCAACCGGAGGAAGCCCTGGCACTGATGGCCGAGACGGCGGTGACCAACGCCTTCCTGCCGCCGACCGCGATCAAGATGATGCGCGCCGCGGCCGAGCCCCGCCGGCACCGCCTCGCGCTCCGCACCATCGGCGCCGCCGGCGAGCGCCTCGGCAGCGCGGCCTATGACTGGGCGAAGGACGCCGTCGGCATCGCCATCAACGAGTTCTACGGGCAGACCGAGTGCAACTACGTGCTGGGCGCATCGGCGGCCCTGGGGGTGACCAGGGCGGGCGCGATCGGCAAGCCGGTGCCCGGCCATTCCGTGGCCGTGATCGACGCCGAGGGACGCGCCGTCCCGTCGGGCGAGCAGGGCGAGATCGCGATCTGCCGGCCGGACCCTGCGATGTTCCTCGGCTATCTCGACCAGCCTGAAGCGACCCGCGACAAGTTCCGGGGCGACTGGATGCTCACCGGCGACCGCGCGGTGACCGACGAAGACGGCTACGTCCACTTCGTCGGCCGCGACGACGACATCATCATCTCGGCCGGCTACCGGATCGGTCCGAGCGAGATCGAGGACTGCCTCGCCGCGCACCCGGCGGTACACCTCGCGGCGGCCGTCGGCAAGCCCGACCCGCTCCGCACCGAGATCGTCAAGGCCTATGTCGCGCTCCGGCCGGGGCACGACGCGACCGACGCGCTTGCCCGCGACATCCAGCGCTTCGTCCGCGAACGCCTGTCGGCGGCGGAGTACCCGCGGGAGATCGCCTTCGTCGAGGAGGTGCCGCTCACCACCAGCGGCAAGGTGATCCGCCGCGGCTTCCGCGAGAAGGCAGCGCGCGAGGCGGGGGCGGTGACCGGAGACGGCGTCGCCTGAGACTCAGGCGAGGCGGGTGCGGAGCCGGCGGGCCGCGGCCCGCGCCTCGATCTCGGCCCGGAAGGCGGCGAGGCCGGCATTGTGGAGGAGACTGCCGCCGGGTGGGCCGACCACCAGCGTGCCGACCGACATGCGGTCGGGCCAGAGCGAGGCGGCAAAGCGATCCCCGGCCGGGCTGCACGAATCGATCATCGCCACGTCGGGATCCTCGAGCAGGCTCCCCGGAAGGTCGAGCATCAGCTGGGCGCCGGGCGAATAGCGCGCGAAGTCTGCATCGTAGGTGAGCCGCCAGGCATAGGCGGTCGCCCCGGCGACGAAGGCGACGGCGATCGCCACCGGCCGCTCGCCGAACCGGATCGAGGCGAGGCGGACCGTGCCGCGCTCCGAGCGGTTGAACACCACATCCCGCGCGAAGGCGGCGTAGGCCGCGGTCGAGACCAGCGCGAGGCCGCGCTGTCCTCGCCAGCCCCGCGCCTCGAGCCACAGGAACTCCTCGAAGCGGGCGCGGACGCGATCGGGCTCGCCGGTGACCTCCAAGGCGACCGTGCCGCGCTCGCCGAGCCGGCGCATCTGACGGGCGAAGTCGCCCCGCCGACGCGACGGCAGGGCAGCCCTGAGGCCATCTCCGGCGACTGCGCGGCCGAGCACGGCGCGCCAGTGGGCGCCGACGACATGGACCGGGCGACCGGCGGCGCGGGCGGCCGCGGCAAGGGCGGCGGCCACCGGCCCGTCGAGCGGCAAGGCGGGGACGATCAGCGAGCCGTCCCCGGGCAGTCCGTCGACGATTGCCTCGGCGCCGGCGGCAAGAGCACCGGCGTCGATCAGAGGGCTGCCGACGGCAGCGAAATCATGCACCCACAGCCGCACTGCCGGGGCGACGCGCCCGAAACGGACGGCATCGACGGGCGCCAGAGCAATCAGCCGCCCCTCGCTGCCGCGCACCGCGGCGATGCGGATGCCACCGTCGAGATGGTCGATGGCCGGGAGCAGCATGCCGGGATGAAAGAAGACGTTCTCCTCGGCGCTGCTACGGGCGAGATCCCGCCACTCCTCGATCAGCGCCGCGGCCTGCGGCGAAGAGAGCAACGCCAGCCGGGAGCCGTCGCGGCGAGGGAAGGAGACACGGCGCTCGACCCGCCGGTCGGCGACCGCCGCCGAGTGGAGGCTCGCCAGGCTCATGCGACCGGAACCGGGAGAAATGAGGCGACGACAAGGAACGCAGAACGCACGCCACGGACTCCGAAACCCAACGGTCCGCGGACTCCTGCGAGTCGGTGCGGGCCGAACCAACGTCGCCGCGTCTATGTTCTAGAATCACGACGATTCATTGACAATTTGACGGAGAATTTTCGCCCGGCACGGTTAACATTGCCCTAAGCGGCCCGCCGGGTCAGAGCCGGATGCCGCCGGCCTCGATACGGGCGAAGAGCGCCGCGTCCATGCGGACATAGCGGCCGGATTCGGGATCGTCGAAATAGACCGCATCGGTCATGGCGGAGGGATCGCAGCCCTGGCGCACGAGATCGATCTTGCGCTGCTTGAAGGTCGAGGTCGCCTCGATCGCCTCGCCGATGCGGAGGAAGATGGGCCGCGCGTGCGGGGCGAGGGCCCCGTGGATGTGGGCCCGAAACACGTCGAGCGCGAAGTCCCCGCCGGGCACCACGGCGGCCATGCCGCACCGGCCGTCGACTCCCGGGATGGCGACACCATAGACGCTGACTTCGGCGACGCCGGCACAGCCGCCGAGCGCCTCGGCGACCTCGGAGGTCGAAACGTTCTCGCCCTTCCAGCGGAAAGTGTCGCCGATGCGATCGACGAAGTAGAAGTATCCGCGGCGGTCGCGACGCATCAAGTCGCCCGAGCGGAACCACACGTCGCCGGCGACGAAGACATCGCGCAGTACCTTCTTCTCGGTCTCGGCTCGGTCGGCATAGCCGTCGAAGCGCTGGCTGGGCTTGAGCGGGTTGATGACGATCCGGGACACGAGCTCGCCGACCTCGCCGACGTCGCACTCGATGCAGAGGCCGTCCTCGCCGCGGACTGGCTGCTCGTGCTCGATGTCGAACCGGATATTGGTGACGGGAAACACCGGCCGGGCCCAGCGCGGTATGCGGCCGACCGCGCCGGGCGTGTCATCGAAATTGAAGAGGATCGCATTGCCCTCGGTCGCGGCGTAGAACTCGCGGATATGGGCGATGCCGAAGCGATCCTTGAAGGCCTGCCAGATATCGGGACGGAGGCCGTTGCCGCAGCAGATGCGGACGGCATGGCTGCATTCCTTCGGATGCGGCGGCGCATTGAGAAGGTAGCGGCAGAGCTCGCCGATATACTGGAAGCGCGTGCAGCCGTGCTCGACAACATCGTCCCAGAAGCGGCTCGCCGAGAACCGCTCGCGGATGAAGACGGAGCCGCCGGCGACGAGCGCCGAACCGATGCCGATCACGCCACCGGAGGTGTGGTACATCGGCAGGCAATTGTAGATGCGGTCGGCCTCAGTCGCCTCCATGAAGCGGGAGAAGGCGAGCATGGCGGCGTAGACGCGGTAGTGATTGACGTGCGCGGCCTTGGGCAGCCCCGTGGTGCCGCTGGTGTAAATGTAGAGGCAGGGGTCGTCGAGCGAGAGGGCGGGACGGTCCTCCTTCGGGATCGGCTCCTCGCCAAAGGCTTCGATCTCCTCGTCGATCCGGGCGAGATGACGCGAGCGCGCGCCATGGAGCCAATGGCGCGAGCCCGGCTCGACCCGTCGCGCCGCATCGGCGTAGGACTCGGCCAGTTCCGCCGCGAGGATCACATGCTTCGGCCGCACGAGATTGACGCAATGGGCCAGCGCGGCGCCGCCGAGATTGGTGTTGAGAAGCGCCGTAATGCCGCCGGCGCGGGCGACGCCGAGCCAGATCGCCGCATATTCGGGCCGGTTGGGCATGAGCAGGCAGACGACGTCGCCCTTGGCGACGCCATTGGCCATTGCCCAGCGCGCGTAGCGATTGGCGCGGCCGTCCAGTCCGGCGTAAGTCAGTGTCTCGTGCTCGCCGATCAGCGCCGGGCGGTCGCCGTAGCGCCGGGCCAGGTCCTCGAGGGCATCGAGAAAGGTGCGGGACTTGTTGCGGGCAGCCGGGGTGACGACGCGAAGCGCCGCGTAGACACCGCGGAGAAATTTCCAGTCCCGGGAGAGATCCTCAATGACGCCCATGTTCCGTTACGCCGTGGCCGGCGGCGAGCCTAGCACCGGCCGATCCCGGAGCAAGCGGCCATGACCGACGCGCCCTGGCCCTTTGACCGTTGCCTCGACCTGCGCGGCCTCGCGTGTCCCCTGCCCGTGCTGAAGGCTCGCAAGGCCCTTCTCGCCATGACGCCCGGACAAACGCTCGCGGTGGAGGCAAGCGACCCGCTCGCGGCGATCGACATTCCGAACTTCTGCCGGGAGGCAGGCCATGCGCTCCTCGCAGAGGCGCGGCGCGACGACTCCTGGCTGTTCCTGATCGCCTGCGGCGAGGCGGCGGCTCCCGGCGCTGCGAACGGTGATCGGTCCTAGGCGACCAAGAAATCGCTCGCCGTGACGGCAAGGCCGGGCGAAAGATGCGCGAACAGGACGGGCGCGATGCTGCCAGTACCGTCGGCGTCATAGGAGAGATCGCCGGTCGCGGGGTCGTAGAGGACGCGGTCGTCGGCATCGTGGGACGCAGTGCCGACGTGAAAGGCGGTGACGGCGAGGGAACCGGCCGCTCCGACGGCGGCGAAGATGGCGGCGCTGAGCTCGATCTTGTCGCTGCCGGGGGTGAAGTCCTTGATGGTGTCGACGTTGTCGGGGCCGAGCTTGCGATCGAACGCGAACGTGTCGACACCCTTCCGGCCGACGAGGGTGTCGTCGCCGCCTCGACCCTTGATGGTGTCCCGGCCGGCGCCGCCATAGATCGTATCCTCGCCGGCGCCGCCGATGAGGGTGTCGCCCTTGGCCTTGCCGCGGAGCACGTCATCGCCCTTGCGGCCCTCGATCCAGTCCGACTTGTGGGTTCCCCTGAGGGCGTTGCTGCCGCCGTCGCCAAACGACGTCGAGAGCTGGAAGACCTTGGCGTAGGTGGCGTCGAGAAAGTACGACTTGTTCGTTCCGGCGGTCTTGGCCGGCTGGAGCGAAGCGTCATAGGCGTTCTTCCAGCCCGCCGATGGCGCCCAGATATTCATGTGGAGATTCATCGGGTTCTTCGGCACGTGGTCGGTCTCGACCCGCACCACCTTGCCATCGACCAGCCAGCGGACCTGGTTGGGAAGCCATTCCATCCGGTAGACGTGGTAGTCGGTCAGCGCCCCGGTGATGGGCACGAACTTGACGTGACCGGCGCCGAGCGGCTCGTTGGCGTAGATGTTGGTCTGGATCTGCTTCTTGCCGGCGGCGAGATCGTTCGAGAGCGCCTCCCAGTCGATCTCGTCATGGTTCTTGGCATTGCCGGTGAAGGTGAAGATGCCCCCGACGATCCCCTTCGGGACGTTCTCGAACCGCGCCTTGACCTCGAAGGCGACGCCGGCACCGCTGGCGAGGCCGAAGGTCTGCTGAGTGATCACCTCGGAGCCGAGGAAGCTGGTGTGCTTGGCGTCGCCCTTGTTGTAGGTGTCGAGCTGGAGCCGGAGCACGCCGTTCTTGGTCTCCGGCAGCGACTGCCGCTGCTGGGTCCGGCCGTAGAACGAGGGGTTGTCGGTCGGCTTCCAGTGGTTGTAGTCCCACTTTGCCTTGCTGAGCGGCCCGCTGAAATCGTCACTGAACAGCGTCTTGACCGCACCGATTTCGTCGCCCATGAGGCACTCTCCCCTTCACCGCCGAACCATCCCGGGATGCTCTCACAGCCTTGGGGCGGGAGGGCAGAAAACCCCGCGAAAGGGTCTACCGGCCGTTAATTCCGGCGGGCCAGCACCTTGAGCGGCCCGAGACGCGCCCCTATCGCGGCCGGAGCCGCGGCAGCGGGATATTGACGGAGCCGCCCCCGCCAACGGATGCCACGGCCGGCGCACTGACGGCCTTGGCGTCGGCGCCGCCGGTGAAGACCGGGACCGGCGGCATGGTCTCGAAGCGCGGACCGAGCGAGGCGACCGAGGCATCGTCCTCGCCCTTCGGCCGGTTCTTGCCGCAGACCTGGTCACGCAGATTGACCGGTGGCTGCGGCGAGGGCCGGGACTGGAATCGCGAAAGGTTCTGCGCCATGACGCCGTTGAAGAGGCCCTTGAAACCGCGATCGAGCAAGGCCGCGGCGGTGACGGCGCGCTGCGTGGCCGAGCTCTCGCCGAGCACGACCGCGATCAGGGTCCGGCCGTTCTTGGTGGCGCTCGCCACGACGTTGAAGCCGGAAGCGCAGATGAAGCCGGTCTTCATGCCGTTCGAGCCGCGATAGTGATCGATCAGGATGTTGTAGTTGCGGAGCACCTTGTTGCCCGCGCGGATGGCGGGAATGGCGAAATACTCGCGGTACTGCGGGAACTCCATCCAGGTGGCGCGGGCAAGGACGGCGAGATCGCGGGCGGTCGAATACTGGCCTTCGGCGGGCAGGCCGTTGGGGTTGCGGAAACGCGTGCCGTTCATGCCCAGCGCGCCGGCCTGGGCATTCATCAACTGGACGAAACCCGCCTCGCTGCCGCCCACGGTCTCGGCAAGGGCAATGGCGATGTCGTTGGCCGAACGCACCAGCATCATCTTGAGGGCATTGTCGACCGTGATGACCGTGCCCGGCTTGTAGCCCATCTTGGAGGGCGGCTCCTTGCTGGCATTGGCGGAGATGACCACCGGCGAGGAGAGCGTGAGCTGGCCCGACTTGAGGGCCTTGAAGGTGAGATAAGCGGTCATCACCTTGGTGACCGAGGCAGGCGGCCAGCGCCGGTCGGAATCGTCATGGGCGAGGACGGTGCCGCGCCCGACATCGACGAGGATGTAGGCAGGCGACGTCTCGGCCAGCGCTGTGGCGCCGGCAACGATCAGGGAACACGCAGCGATCAGGAGCGTCCGTAACACGACTCGACTGCCTCAGCCCGACGGGCGGCGGCGACGCCCCCGTCCGCCCTTCCGCGCCTAATAACCACAGGCGACCTGGTTTGGCAAAGTCCGCCGCGGCCGATCCTGCCGAATTCCCGGGCACACTGGCGCAGATTTCGGCAACTGCCACCGATGCGTTGGCGGCCCATTGACCGGACGGCCCGCCATGGCGTCTAGCTTGCATGAGAGGGTGCCAACCATGACGGGGGCCATGACCGCAGCCTTTGCCACAACCGACGCCTATCCCGACCGTGCCGCGCCGGCCGACGCGCAGCGGGCGCGCGGCCTCGCCCGAATTGCCGTGCACCGGGACAACGGCCGATCCCGGATCGCCGACCTCCATCAGGCGGGCTCGTCGCGCCTGCGCATGCCCCGGACGCCGCCGGATGCGCCGGTCGAGGCGGTCCTGCTCAACACCGCGGGCGGGATGACCGGCGGCGACCGCTTCCGCACCGAGGTCTCGGTCGGTGACGGCGCCGAGGCGATCATCACCTCGCAGGCGGCCGAGCGGATCTACCGCCGCTCGGTGGGCGTCGCCGAGGTCGAATCCGACCTCTCGGTGTCCGGCAGCGGCGTGCTCGCCTGGCTGCCGCAGGAGACCATTGTCTTCGACCGCTCGGCCCTGTCGCGAAAGCTAGTCGCTGAGGTCGACGCCGGGGCGACGCTGCTCGCCCTCGAGGCGGTCGTGCTCGGCCGGACCGCGATGGGCGAGCGACTGAACGACATCGCGTTCACCGACAGCTGGCGAATCCGTCGCGGCGGACGGCTGGTCTTCGCCGACACGACACGGCTTGAAGGCGACGCTGCAAGCGTGATGAATGGCAAGGCGACGGGAGCGGCCGGAATCGCCTTCGCCACGCTGGTGCTGGTGTCGCCCGGCGCGTCCGATGCGGTCGAGCCGCTGCGGGCCGCGCTCGACGACCTGCCGGGCGAAGCGGGGGTGAGCGGATACGGGGATATGATGGTCGCGCGCATGATCGCCGGGAACGGGCAGGCGCTCCGCGCCATGGCGGTTCGCGCCGCGACGACACTGCGCGGCGTACCGATGCCGCGGGTCTGGAATCTCTAGGGGAGTGGCATGAACCTGACACCACGGGAAAAGGACAAGCTTCTGATCGCGATGGCAGCCATCGTCGCACGGCGGAGGCTGGAACGCGGGGTGAAGCTCAACTACCCCGAGGCGATCGCGCTGATCACCGACTTCGTCGTCGAGGGCGCGCGCGACGGACGCTCGGTAGCCGACCTCATGGACGCCGGTGCACACGTCGTCACCCGTGCACAGGTCATGGATGGTATAGCCGAGATGCTCCATGAGGTGCAGGTCGAAGCCACCTTCCCCGACGGGACCAAGCTCGTCACCGTCCACGATCCGATCCGCTGAACACAACGACAAGCACGGAGATCCACGTCATGCTGAAGCGCCTCGTTCCGGCCGCGGCCCTCGTCCTCGCAGCGACCGCCCCGGCATTCACCCACTTCAATCCGGCGGAGCACGGCTCGTTCATGACCGGCTTCGGCCATCCGCTGTTCGGCCTCGACCATGTCGTGGTGATGGTGGCGGTCGGCCTCTGGGCGGCGACGATCGGCGGACGCGCGCTCTGGATCGTCCCGGCGAGCTTCGTCGGCACGATGGCGGCCGGCTACGTCCTCGCCATAGCCGGCGTCGCGCTGCCCCTGGTCGAACCGGCGATCTTCGCCTCGGTGGTGGCGCTGGGCCTGCTCATCGCCGCGGCGGTGCGCCTGCCGGTCGGGATCGGCGCGATGCTGGTCGGCGCCTTCGCCCTCTTCCACGGCTTCGCCCACGGCGAGGAAATCGGTGCTGCAGGCGCGGTCACCTACGGCCTCGGATTTGCGCTGGCGACGGCCCTTCTCCATTCCGCCGGCATCGGTATCGGCCTGGTGCTCGGCTCCGGCGTCGGGATCGGCAAGTCGGCAGCGGCCGTGCTGTCGCGGGTCCTCGGCGGCGTTGCGGCGGCAATCGGCCTCGTGCTCGCCTTCGGCGCGGCCTAGACGGCGATGCTGGAGCTCCGCCCCAACTGCGAGTGCTGCGACCGCGACCTGCCGCCGGCCTCGCGCGACGCGATGATCTGCACCTTCGAGTGCACCTTCTGCGCGGACTGCGCCGGCGAGGTGTTCGGCGGCATCTGCCCGAACTGCGGCGGCGAACTGGTGCGACGCCCGATCCGGCCGGCGGCCAAGCTCGCCAACAACCCCGCCTCCACGGAGCGCGTGCTCCGCGAGGGGGCGGACTGCGCGGACCGGCGGGCAGCGTGAGGAGACGACCATGATCCCAGGTGAAGTCATCACCAAGGACGGCGAGATCGAGCTCAATGCCGGCCAGCCGACCCTGACGCTCGATGTCGCCAATACCGGCGACCGGCCGATCCAGGTCGGCTCGCACTACCACTTCTACGAAACCAATGCCGCGCTCAGCTTCGACCGCGACAAGACCCGGGGCATGCGCCTCGACATCGCCGCCGGCAGCGCCGTCCGCTTCGAGCCCGGCCAGACCCGTACGGTGACGCTGGTGCCCTATCGCGGCGCACGACTCGCCTTCGGTTTCAACCAGAAGATCATGGGCGAGCTTTGAGCGGGATGGAGCGATACGAGGGCGGTTGCCAGTGCGGCGCCGTCCGCTTCGACGTGGCGCTCGACCTCGGCCGTACCGCCGTCTGCAACTGCTCGCGCTGCGTCCGGCTCGGCTGGATCATGTGCTTCGCCTCGATGGAGGACTTCTCGCTCCGCTCGGGTGCGGACCGGCTCAGCGTGTACACCTTCAACCGCGAGATCGTGCGTCACCAGTTCTGCAGCGTCTGCGGGATCGAGCCGTTTGCCCGCGGCGTTCCGCCGGGACGCGACGAGGAAATGATCGCCGTCAACGTCCGGTGCCTCGATGGCATCGACCTCGACCGCCTCGAACCCCGCAAGGTCGACGGCAAGAGCCTTTAGCCGAGAGCGAGAGCCATGCCCCA
>JAGRKZ010000114.1:315-25061 GCA_020442065.1 Bauldia sp. | reverse complement strand
TGAGCAGACGGTTCTCGAGGGTGAGCTCGGCCACGACCTCCTTCAGCGCCGATGCCTCGCGACGCAGGTCCTTGACCTCATCCGAGGTCGCAGCCCGTGCCGTGTCGCCGGCCAGCCGCTTCTTGCCGGCTTCGAGGAAATCCTTCGACCAGCGGTAATAGAGGTTTTGGACGATGCCCTCGCGCCGGCAGAGCTCGGCGATGCTGTCCTCGCCACGTAGCCCCTCCAACACGATGCGGATCTTGTCTTCGGCCGAGAAATGCCGCCGGGTCGCACGGCGAATGTTCTTCACAACCTGCTCGACCGGCTCTCTCGCCGGTCCGGATTTCTGTCTCATCGTCGCTCCTTTTGAAAGGCTACGAGTGAGCCAGAAATCCTCCCCTACTCAATCCGCAAAATCTGTCTCATAGGCGCTGACGCCGGACAGTCAACCCGTGCTTGCCTTGGGTATTATCGCGCGACGGAACCTTCAGATGGGTGCGCTGTCACTGCTGAGGACCGTCTGCCATTGCCAAAACGATCATTTCATCGTCCACCAGTCCGGCCAACGCACCTTGTTTGGTGTTCTGGTAGCTCGCATCACTGTTTCCTGCTGTTTGCGAGTGAGACGGCCGTTGCCCAATCGCGCCAGCGCCGCTTCGACGATCCACGGCTCGAGGGCCATGCGGGCGGTTTCGCGATAGCGATCGAGCTTTCGGGCCATTCGCAAGGGTTCAAGGGCGGAGTTGACACTACCCGGCGTCACGATAACGCGTATCCAAGTGTGCAGGATTCCATAGTGTGGTTGACGGATCGCTTTCGCCGCCTCAATCGCGGACATTGCGGTGCGTGCGGCGGCGCTATTCCCGGCAAGGGCTTGCTTTGTCAGGTGAAGCAGGAATGCTTCGGCGGCGGTGACTTGGCGTTCAGAGCCGTCCTCGCGGATGGTCACCTTCTGACCCAGTACGGCTTCATATGGAACATCATTGCTTCGGCCGGCCGGCCGACCTTTCGGATTGGCACGCTGGCCTTTCTGGAACCGGGTCGATTTCGGTGGCCGGCGATAACCGACCTCGTACTCATTACCCGAGTCGTCATCGCTCATTCCGGGGTACCTCGTGGCCAACGCAGCTTGTCCGGCTCGCGCGTGCAGCGGTTGATGTCGGCGATCTCGTTGCCGGTCAGTGGCCCTCCTCCCTTGCGACGCCCCAAGGCCGCTAGCACGGCCCACGTTTCGAGAAGCAGGCGATCAGGAAAGCCCCTATCAACCCATCGCTCATCGCGGCAGGCGATACCCAGAATGAGCATGGCTTCGTCGGCGTTGTCTGGATCGTATTCGACGAGTCGCTTGAAGGACGGGATCTTTGGCTTGCGTCTGGCGGCCAGCGCCTTGTCGCGCCTGGCGATCATCTTCAGAACTTCCTTGATCGCCGAACGATTGCCAGCAATCGCATCCTGATAGGTGCGATGCTGGAGCGCTTCCTCGACCGTCGCCTCGCGTGCGACGCCGTTGCGAGTGATCATCAGCGTTTTGTCGATGAGAACGTCGAAGGCGGAGCCTGTTGTTTCCTGGAGCCGCTTCCTCGGGCGGCCTTTCGGGTTGCCGCTGGTGCCCTTCTTGAACCGATTGTCCACCGGTGGGTCTCCGGATCCTCTCCCTTTGCTCACCGCCCGGCCTCCCGATGCAAGATTGGCACTCTGCCGGTCATGGCCTTCCAACGCTCTATTGCCACATCGACGTAGCCGGGATCGATGTCGATGCCTCGGCATCGTCGGCCCACGCGCTCGGCGGCGATCAGCGTGGTGCCGGAACCGAGGAAGATATCGAGGACGAGCTCACCACGCCGCGTCACGTCCTGAATGGCGTCGGCGACAAGCGCGACGGGCTTGACCGTCGGATGCAGGGCCAAATCCTCGTGCCGGCTTCCTGCCAGCGAGTTGACCGACGCATAGTCCCAAACGTTGGTCCGGTTCCGACCGTGCTTGCCGAGTTCGACCGCGTTGAAGTGGGGGCCCTTGCCGACCTTGTAGACGAACACCAGTTCGTGCTTCGACCGGTAGAGGGAACCCATGCCGGCATTTGACTTGTTCCAGACGCAGAGGTTGAGGAGGTCGCCATAGACCTCGGCACCAACGCGCGCGACATCATCCATGTGCCGCCAGTCCATGCACACGAAGTGCACCGCGCCATCGCGAGAGGTGCTCGCGCACGCGCCCAGGGTCTGAGTCAGGAATGTACGGAATGCTTCCTCGCTCATTTCGCCCGAAGCCATCGCGAACTCACGATGCCGGCCCCTGGCGTTGACGAAGCCGTTGATCGGCACATTGTAGGGCGGATCGAGAAAAGGCTGCGTCGATCTCCGCGTTGTCGCCAACGACGGCCCGAAGGAATTCGAGATCCCGCCCGTCGCCGCAACCGATGCGATGATCTCCGAGAACCCATATGTCGCCGGGTTTCGTGCGCGGCGCGACGGGAACCGCTGGGATGTTCTCGTCGTCGGGATCGTCCTGACCTTTCAGGATCACGTCGATCTCACCGGTCGAGAAGCCCGTGATGGAGAGATCAAGATCGACGTCCATCACGGCCAGGTCGGTCAGTTCAAGTTTGAGGACCTCGAGATTCCAGCCGGCGTTGAGGGCGATCTTGTTGTCGGCCAGGCGCAAGGCACGCTTCTGCGCATCCGTGAGGCCATGAAGGACGATGGTCGGGACTTCGGACATCCCGATGGTTTTCGCTGCGAGCAGCCGTCCGTGACCCGCTATGATCGACCCATCGACGTCAATCAGGATCGGATTGGTGAATCCGAACTCGCGGATCGAAGCCACGATCTGATCGACTTGACGCTTGGGATGAGTGCGGGCGTTCCGCGGATCAGGCCGAAGGCTTTCCACGGATCGGTACGTCACGGAAAGCGGCGTCGTTAAGATTGAATCCGTGGTCATTGGCCGTCGTCGGAAGCGACCCTCCTACCGATTCGGGACTCTAGGACAGATCGGCAAATCCCCCTAGACCGGAAGCAGTTTTTGCGAAGTTGCTGCTGGACTTCCAGCCGCGTCAGAGCATTGCTGTGTCGACGCCCGAACGCCCGGGCTCTTCTCGGTAGCGGCGAAGCGGTTCGTCGCTTTACCGAGGAGATCGTCGATGACCCCCAGTTCCAGGAAACAGTCTGCAAAAAGCAACGGCAAGACATCCAAAGCCAGAGCATCGAAGACTAGGAAACCAGCCGGGACTGTGCCGACTTCGGATCAGCCTTCAAAGCTGGATCAGATCGCGGCGATGCTGTTTAGACCCAATGGAGCAACCCTCGCCGATCTGGTCACGGCGACCGGATGGCAGACGCATTCGGTTCGCGGCGCCCTTGCGGGTGCGTTGAAGAAGAAGGGCCACGTCATCATCTCCGAGAAGATCGACAGCGCTCGCCGCTATCGCATCGAGTCGGCCGGATGATGCCTCCGGTCGATTGCGAATATGAGATCGAGGCCCTTGCGGGTCTCGATCTCGGCGGCCTCCGCGCCGCCTGGAGCCAACGCTACGGCCCCCCACCTCGGCTTCGCTCGGTCGAGCTCCTTCGCCTCCTTCTCGCCTGGAGGATCCAGGCAACCGTTCTTGGTGGTCTCGATCGCGATACGCGACGCCAACTCGAGCGGCGTGGACCTGTCCGAGCCGAAGGTCTGGAGCTCGGTGTCGGTACCAGACTCCGCCGTGTATGGCAGGGACGAATGGTCGAGGTTGTCGTCGAGGCCGAGGGTTTCCGCTTTGAGGACAAGATGTTTCGGAGCCTGTCGGCGGCGGCAACCGCCATCGCAGGGTCTCGCTGGAACGGACCGCGCTTCTTTGGCCTCCGGCAGTCCGGTCGATGACCAAGCCCGTCAAGCGGTGCGCTCTCTATACCCGGAAGAGCTCGGAAGAGGGCCTCGAGCAGGACTTCAACAGCCTCGACGCCCAGCGCGAGGCCTGCGCTGCCTATGTCACAAGTCAGGCAAGCGAAGGCTGGCGGGCGGTCGAGACCAGGTACGACGACGGCGGCTACTCGGGCGGATCGATGGAGCGGCCCGCCCTGCAAAGGCTGCTTGCCGACATTGCTGCCGGCAAGATCGACGTGGTGGTCGTCTACAAGATTGATCGACTGACTCGGGCCCTAGCCGACTTTGCTCGCATGGTCGAACTCTTCGACCAGCACGCCGTGAGCTTCGTCAGCGTCACCCAGGCCTTCAACACCACCACCAGCATGGGCCGGCTGACCCTCAATGTGCTCCTTTCCTTTGCTCAATTCGAGCGCGAGGTCACCGGGGAGCGGATCCGCGACAAGATCGCGGCCTCGAAGGCCAAGGGCATGTGGATGGGCGGACACCTGTCTCTCGGCTATGACCTGCCGGCGCCGGGTAGCCGGACACTCGTGGTCAACCCATCGGAAGCAGAGATCGTTCGAACGATCTTCTCGACCTATCGCGAACTCAAATCTGTGCATGCCCTCGAGACGTGGCTTGGCCAGCGCGGCATCCGCTCCAAGCAGCGGACAGCCCTCGGCGGCAAGACGATCGGTGGGCAGACCTTCAGCCGCGGCGCCCTGTTCCACATGCTCCGCAACAGGACCTATCTCGGCATGATCGTCCACAAGGGCAAGGTCCATCCCGGCGCCCATCCCGCGATCATCGACGTCGATCTCTTTGAGGCCGTCCAGTCCACGCTCGACGCCAATCGCCAACGCACGGCGCCGGCCAAGGACATCGCGTCCCGGGCGCCACTGACCGGCCGCGTCTTCGATGCCGATGGATCGGCGATGTCTCCAACGTTCGCCTACGGTCGAAAGGGAAGGATCTATCGCTACTACGTGTCGGCTCCACTCCAGTAGGGTGAGCGGCGACCGAGCGGCGATCAGGAGATCCGGCGAGTCCCCGCCGATCTCGTCGAAGCCAAGCTGACCGAGTTCCTACGCCGAACGACACCATCCAGGTCCGATGAGCCCCTCGACCTCCTGACCCGGATCGAGGTCTACCGCGACTCACTGCAGCTGCTCATGCCCGTCGATCATCTCGCCGCGGTTCAGACCCGGCTCGAGGTTGGGGAGGGCGCAGAGCAGGACTCAATCGTGCCATCGCAGATGCGCATCTGCCTGCCCCTTCGGATGAGGCGGCGCGGAGGTCGGACGATCATCCTCAACGGCGCGGCACTAAAGGCTAAGCCGGACACAGTCCTGGTCAAGGCGCTGCGCGCCGCCCATGAGATGATCGACTATGATCCGAGCGGCCTGCCCATCCTCGACCAGGCTCCCGCTTCCCCCTATCAAAGGCGGCTCCTCCGCCTCGCCTTCCTTGCGCCCGATATCCAGCGGGCGATCCTCGACGGACGCCAGCCGGAAGGCCTCTCGCTCGCGCGTCTTCTGGCTCAGCCGATCCCGTCGTCCTGGGCGGAGCAGAGCCGTCATGTCGTCGGAACGACGTTGCAACGGACCTGACCGCACCGGCCCCCCAAAGCGCTCCCTGTTCTGCGCGCAAAACAGGCCTGTTAACCGCTTCTCGGCACCCTGTTATGTCGAAACAAGCCGCTGTTTCGTCGAAAAACTGGAAAGTGGCACAAGTCATTGACTTTGCGTGTTCTATTGGCCCGCATCAACGGGCACTATCGCCAAAATCCCCTGTTCCAGACACAAAACGCAGAATTTTCCCAGTTATCGCCGAAACTCAACCTAACATCATGCGGCCAGAGACCTGCCGGCGCTTGGCCACCCAGTTACGCCGAAGCTGCGCCAGGACGCGATCGACCGAATAGGATTGGAGCCGCAGAAGGCGGCCTATCGCGCCGAAAAGAGGCGGTGAGCGAACTCTGAGACAATCTGCCGGGGTCCGTGGCGGAGGGAGAGAAACCCGGCTCCAACATTCTCCAGCGAAATGGGAGATTTCTGCAGCTGTCTAACAACCGACGCGATGCGTCGTAGAGGCGACGAGGCGAACCCCGGACAGCGAGGAGACAGAGTTCGGCGTTCGGCCGCGTCCAGTTACCCATGCCGGTGGCAAACCGCTCCCCGTCGCGGGTCTGCTTCACCCAGACAAAAGCGCAGGTCCTGAAGGTGAAGCCCCACGCCTTGATGACAGACAACGCCTGCGCCAGCTGCGGCATCACCGCCCACAGGAAGAGGGCACAGTCGTCCGCGGCGAGCGCGCCCACGGGCAGCGCCTCGATCGCCGCCTGCGTCATTGTCGGGTAAGGGCGACGAAAAGCCATCCTACTACCGCAGCGTCGCCTTGGTCGGAGAATCGTTTCACAGTGTCGCTGGCGGTGCACGCGGTCGGACGCGAACTCGTCTCCAAAGGGGGGATTTCCCTGAACTTGGGGAATAAACAGCGAATTCTATCGCTTTCGGGTTGCGATTGCCGATCAGGTGTAGATGTATGCGTAAAAAGATCAGTGAGTTAGCGGGGAATTCCCTGAATAGGATAACAGGGAATTGTCACACTAGATCAGGGAACCTGCGCGGCAGAACAGCGAACGGCGCCAGCCTCCAAGGTCGAGCCGCCGCAAATCGCTTCGCCGAAAGCAGATCCTTTCTTGGGCCAGGCCGAATCCAGGGCAGCCTAAGACCCTGTCGGCTTCCTCCTGGCCGGCGACGGTCTTGATCCAGCCGAACGCGTCCTCGATCCGCTTGCGGATACGCTGGCTTGACCTGATAGCCGGGATGGCGCGTCGTCCGAGCATCAATCGCCGAGCCGCTCGGCATGCCCGTCGGAGGCGGCGTCGCGGATGCCCCCGAACGATGATGCTCGCTGGGCGACGGCTGCGGGCCCTGTTTCTCCCGTGCTTTGACACCTAAGGCGCAGCGTCACTGATCGGGCCGGGCGGCGGCCCGAACGCTCCAATCGCGCTGCGCCGATCCATGGCTCAATCGGCCCGTCCGGGATCGCCTCGAGCAAGTCGAAAAACTCTTGTACCTCCCGAACTTCTCCCGAGGCTACCCCGCCCTAGCCGCCTCTTTCAGGAACGCACGGAGGAGCGCGACTACCCTTGGTTTTGTCTCGGGCATGTCGTCCGAGATCGCCATAGCCATGGCGAACATGACCGTCCGCATGGCGCTGAGCCCATTCTGCAAGTCGGCGACTTCGCGGTCTGAGCTGAGCATCAATCCTCTCCATCCTCGCTTACCGACGGAGGAACGATACGGCAGTAGCGGGGTCGCGACTACGCCGACGTTCGCTCACGATCAATCACTTTAGTGAATCGCAGGCGCCTCGAAACCGAGTGCGGGCGGAGTCATGGCCTTCCCGCCGTGTCATCCGTTCGATGCTGGGATGCCCGACCAGCGCGCCACAGCAGAATCGATACCGAGAAGGTCCAGCGCCCGCCCAATCGAATGCGCGACGATGTCGTCGATCGAAGTCGGCCGCATGTAGAACGCAGGCACCGGCGGCATGACGATTGCCCCCATCTCGGTCAACTGAGTGAGAGTTCGCAAGTGGCCAAGGTGGAGCGGTGTCTCCCGTACCATGAGAACGAGGGGGCGGCGATCCTTGAGGATCACATCAGCGGCGCGCGTCAGGAGCGTCGAGGTCACGCCAGTGGCAATCTCCGACATGGTCCGTATCGAGCAAGGCGCGACGATCATCCCTCGCGTCGGGAATGAGCCGCTCGAGATCGCGGCGCCTACGTCCTGGATGCCATAGGCGACATCGGCGAGGGCGAAGACCTCGGCCGGCCGCAGCGCGAGCTCATGGGCGATCGTCGTCTGCGCCGCCCGGCTGACGACGAGATGGGTCTCCACGCCGGCGGCCCTGAGCCGCTCGAGCGTCCTGATGCCGTAGATCGCCCCGGACGCCCCGCTGATGCCCACGACGATGCGCGCCGGCACCCCCTTCGGGGCACCGGTGCCCGTCGCGGTCTCTGTCGGACCCCCGCTCATTCACTCGGAATGTCCGAAGTATTTCGCAAGGTCAACAGCGTCGGCGCCCGGAATGCGCTTCCGCTCGAAGTCCGCCCGGCGCTCGAAGGGGGCGGTGGCATCGATGAGCAGGCGGCTCCAGTGGTCCTTGTTCGGATCCCGGTAGAACGACGGCGTCGCGGGGATGATCATGATGTCCTTGTCCGGCCGGGCCCGGGTCAGCACGGCCCACATCACGTCGTCCATGTCGTAGATGTCGACGTCCTCGTCGACGACGGTGACGACCTTGGCCCAGGTCGGCTCGGCGCCGATCACGGAGAGGAGGACCTGGCGGGCATGGCCCTCGTACTGCTGCCGCATCTTCACCACGGTATGCAGCACGAAGGGCTGGCAGGTCACGTCGACGATGCCGGGGAGGACCGCGCTCACGCGCTGATAGACGTTCGCGGCGACCGACAGCTCGAGCGTCAGCACCTCCTCGGCCGAGCCGCAGAGGATGCTGTGGAAGACGGCGTCGCGGCGGCAGGTCACGCCGAGAACCTCGAAGACCGCGTTCGGTCCTTCGGGCGTGTAGTAGCCCATGAACTCGCCGAATGGGCCCTCCGGCCGGCGCTCGTTGGGCAGGAAGCGGCCCTCGATGACGATCTCGGTCGACGCCGGCACCATCAGGTCGACATGCCGGCACTGGCGCATCGGGATGGGATGGCCGGCGAGCTTCTCCGCAACCTCCATCTCGTCGACGTCGTAGGGGAGCGGCGCCGCGGCGCTGAGAAACGTCGTCGGAGGGGGGCCGATCAGCATCGCCGCATCGAGCGGCCTGCCCATGCTCTCCGCCTTCTCGTGGTAGAGAGTCAGGTGGTGGCGAGGCGCCAGCCGACAGCGAAGCTCGGTGTCGCTGACGTACATTGAGCGGTGGAACGAGAGGTTGCCCACCCCGGTCTCGGGTTCCTTGGCGAGGAACATGGCCGAGGTGAAGTAGGGGGCCGCGTCCCGCTCCGAATAGGTGATGAGCGGCAGGTCGCTCAGCTTCTTCTCGACGAGATCGTCGCCCGGCTCGACGGCAGCGGACGCCGCCGGCGCGCCGCCGAGACCCGCGAGATTGCTCCATTGCCGGCAGAAGTCCTCGGCCTTGATGCCGATCAACTCCGCCAGCCGGTCCCGCGAGCCATAGATATTGGTCAGCACCGGGAACCCGGTGCCCTTCACCTTGTGAAAGAGGATGGCCTTTCCCCACCGCTGCTGGGCGGCGTTCGTCACTGCAGCGAGTTCGTGCTTGGGATCGACCTCGGAATGGACCTCGAGCAACTCCCCGCGCGCCTTGAGCCTCGCCATATATTCCCGCATTTCACCGCTCCTTGTACCGGCGAAAGGTCGTCGTGGCTAACGCGGAGGACGCCTCACCCGATCACGAACGGATTGGCAATCTCCCTGGCGGTGGAGAGCCAGACAGCCTTCGTCTGCAGGTATTCGCGAATTCCCTCAAGACCGTTCTCTCGGCCGATGCCGCTCATCTTGTAACCGCCGAACGGCGTCGTATAGCTGATGTCGCGATAGGTGTTGATCCAGACGCTCCCCGCCTGCAGCCGCCGCGACAACAGGAGCGCGCGCCGCATGTCGCCGGTCCACACCCCTGCGGCGAGGCCGAAGTCGCTGTCGTTCGCGATGCCCACCGCCTCGTCTTCGTCGTGGAACGGAATGACCGAGAGAACGGGCCCGAAGACCTCCTCCCGCGCGATCCTCATGTCGTTATTGACCGCGGTGTAGATGGTCGGCTCGATGAAGAATCCCTCCGAACACTCCTCGCCCGGCGGACGCCCGCCGCCCAGGACCCGGTGTGCGCCTTCCTTGTCGGCGACGTCAATGTAGCCGACGATCTTATCGTACTGCATGCGGTTGGCGATCGGGCCGAGCTGGGTCTGCGGATGGCGCGGGTCGCCGACGCGAACCTGCCGGGAGAACGCTGCGAGCTTGTCGACGAAGGCGTCGTGGACGCGGTCCTGGACGAGCAATCGGGACCCGGCGATGCAGGTCTGGCCGGTCGCACCGAAGATGCCCCCGACCACGCCGCGGACGGCATTGTCGAGCTCGGCATCGGCGAAGACGATGTTCGGCGACTTGCCGCCGAGCTCGAGGCTGACGCGCTTCACGTCGCGCGCCGCGAGCGAATAGAGATGGGCGCCGGTCCGCGTCGAGCCGGTGAAGCCAATGTGGCGCACGAGCCGGTGGGTCACCAAGGGCTCTCCGATCTCAGGCCCGAAGCCGGTCACGACGTTGACCACGCCCTTCGGGAAGCCGGCCTTCTCGACCAGCTCCATCGCCTTGAGCGCGGTCGCCGAAGTGTGCTCAGCCGGCTTCAGCACGACGGTGTTGCCGGCGGCGAGGGCCGGAGCGAGCTTGAAGGTCATGAGCAGGAGCGGCGCGTTCCACGGCACGATGCCGACGCAGACGCCGAGCGGTTCCGGCTGCGAGAAGCTGAGCGCCGGCTTGTCGCAGGGATAGACCGCGCCCTCGATCTTATCGGCAAGCCCGGCATAGTAATAGAACCAGTTGGGTATGTAGCGGATCTGGTGCTGCATTTCCGCGAGCAGCCGGCCGTTGTCGCGCACCTCGAGGTCGGCCAGCTCGTCGGCGTGCTCCTCCATCAGCGCCCCGAGCCGGTAGAGCAGCTTGCCCCGCACCGTGGGATGCATCGTCGCCCAGGGACCCTCGCGGAAGGCGCGGTCGGCCGCCCGCACCGCGCGATCAGCGTCCTCAGCATTGCCGCGCGGCACCAGCGCCCAGGGCCGCGCCGTGAACGGATCGACGGTCTCGAAATATTCTCTGGAGGCGGGCGCCACCCATTCGCCATCGATATACATCCGGAGCTTCGGCATCGGCGTAGTGAGTTCGGACATGGTCATCCCCTGCGGCCGTCGCTTGCTACATAGCCGAGGATGGCGGCCGTCGCAATATTTGTATATATAATTGAATCGAGCTCCGACCGTGCGGCGGTAGGGACGATCGGAATGAGGCCACTGGACTTTTGCCCCGAACTTGCATTGGAAGAACGGAACGCTCTCGCGAAGGTTGCGACGGCGAAACAGGGGGCGGCGAGGATTCGGGGCCGCGCGACAGCATGAGCACACCTGCGAAGGACGTCCCGCGCTATATCGAGATCCGCCGCGCGCTGGCGATGCGGATCATGTCCGGCGACTGGCGCCCCGGCCACCGGGTGCCGTCCGAGCACGAGCTGATGGAGCAGTACGGCTGCTCCCGCATGACCGTGAACAAGGCGCTGTCGACGCTGGCATCGTCCGGCCTCATCGTCCGCAAGCGCCGGTCCGGCTCCTTCGTCGCGAGCCCCCATTCGCAGACCACGACGATCGAGATCCACGACATCCGCTCGGAGATCGTCTCCGGCGGCTACGAATACAGCTACGCGGTGCTGTGGCGCCGCCTGCGCAATGCCACCCGGCAGGACATGTCACGCCTCGCCGTGACGGGGGGCGAGCGCGTCGTCGCCGTCACCGTGGTGCATTTCGCCTCCGAGCTGCCCTTCGTGCTCGAGGAGAGGATCATCTCGCTCGCCGCCGTGCCCGAGGCCGAGAGCGAGCACTTCGTCACCGCCCCGCCGGGGTCATGGCTGCTCGAGCGGATCCCGTGGACGCAGGCCGAGCACGTGATCAGCGCGGTCGGGGCGGGCGACGTGGCGGCCGCCCATCTCGGCATCCGCGAGGGCGCCGCGTGCCTCGTCATCGAGCGGAAGACGTGGCGGTCCGGCGCGCCGGTGACCTGGGTCCGCCTGACCTATCCCGGCGACCGGCACCAACTCGTCGCCCGCTTCGCGCCGGCGACGCAGGCGAAGGCGTCGCCGGAGCCGCGCAAGGCGGCGCTGCGCGGGGATGCATCGTGACGATGGCGCAGACGCCACTGTGGCAGCACGCGGTCGCGCTCTACGCCAGGCCCGGCGTCGCTCCGACCTGCCTCCGCCTCCAGGACACCTTCGGCGTCGACGTCGTCGTCCTCCTGACCGTGCTCCATGCGCTGGCGCGCGGGCGGGCGCTCCGCGAGGAGGACATCCGGCGCGCCGACACGGCGGTCAGGGACTGGCGGAGGGACGTCGTGCGGGCGCTCCGCAACGTACGGCGCCACGTCAAGACCGTGCCGGTCGACGGTGGAACGGACGCCCTCGCCGCGCTCCGCCGCTCGGTTCAGGCGGCCGAGCTCGATGCGGAGCGGATCGAATTCGCCATGCTCGACTGTTGGCTCGGCGAGCTGCCGCGGGGCGCCCCGGCGCTGTCGGCGCGCGCCAGCGTCGTCTCGCTCGGGCGCCTTTCCTTCGGGCGACCGCTGCAGCCCGACCAGGAGCGCATGCTCGGCGCGGCGGCCGACACCATCGCAGCGGCCTTCGACGAGGGCAATCGGTGACGCGGCGCGGTTCCGTCGTTGACAGCATTCTCCTATTGCACATACATTTTATGCGTCACCGTTCAGCGCACCCGATCTTCCTGCGCGAACGTCAGAGGGCGAGATGTTGCTCTGCAATCCGCTAGCCGGTTTTCCAGCCCCGTGCTGGTTTGTCTGGTCGGTCGCGTCCTACGCGCATGGCGGCTCTGGACGGTCCGATTCCGGCGGCGCCGGCTGAGCCGGTGCGAGGCCTGAGCGCCTTGCCCGCGCGGCGGCGAGCCGCCACCCGATAAGCATCGATCCGTTGAAGGCGGCGCCATGACTGGGGTCGCCGTGCAATCCGCGTCGCCCATCCGGGCGCCGCGTCCATTTCCTCAGCCAAAGGAGGGACTATAGCATGCCGAGGAAAATCACGCTGAAGTTCAGTGACTTCGACAAGACGATCCACGCGACGCTGGTCGAGGACGTTCCCCAGGTCGCGGATGCCCTGTGGGACGTCATCGAGAAGCCGCTCAAGCTCTACACCTGGCACACCACCTCGACCGGCGACTACTTCATCGGCAAGGGCCGCGGCCCGGTCGAGCCAGCCCGCGTCGGCTCGCAGGCGAAGCCGATCGGAGAGACGCTGTTCCTCTGCCGGCTCAAGCCCGGCTCGATCTGCTACGGCGGCGCCGAGGAGCTCTCCTTCGCCTACGGCACGAACATCACCGAGCCGCTGCCCGACAAGGGGCCGGTCACCGCCATGGTCGACGAAGGGAGCCTCAAGGACTTCTACGACGCGGGCGTTCACCTCTGGAACTACCAGACCCGCAAACACCAGCCGGTCACCGTGACCGTCAGCCGCGCGTAAGGGGGACCGAGACCATGGCGAAGAACTGGAAGGACGTTAAGGCGAAGATCGAGGCCGAGCTCGAGGCGATCCTGTGGGACGAGCCGCTCGAGGTGAAGATGTCGCGGCTCGGCGTCTTCCCGAGCGGCGCGGGCTCGCATGGCCAGTACCTGTCGAACCTCCTGTTCCTGGTGGCCGACACGCAGGCGATGAGCTGGTGGACGGTGGAGCCGGCGATGCTGCAGGCGCTCGACGACCCCGAGCTCGACCTCAAGGCCTGCAAGAAGTTCTGGGTCTATACGACGGTGCACATGGCCCACCTCATGGGCGACGTCGATCCGCCGCGCTGCCCGGCGCCGTGGATGAACCTGCCGAAGCTCTCCGAGCTCGCCGACGAGATCGTCGAGTCGCTCGACAGCGTGAAGACCAAGGAGGAGCTGAGCAGCCTCCTGTGGAGCTGGTTCGCCTACATGAACCGCCTCAACAAGTGGTTCTTCATGATCTTCCCGTGGGAGCTCGGCGACAAGCTGAAGCGCAAGACCCCGGAAGAGGTGAAGGAGCTCGTGAAGAAGGGCGAGCTTCCCGAGGACGTCCTCAAGGGCGTCTGGGCCCAGACCGGCGCCTGACATCCGCACTGCCTCCGGGGACGGGACGCCGTCCCCGGAACGCCGGTCACGCCGGGCCGGCGCTCCTGTCGGCCTCGGCGGCGATGCTCCGGCCGCAGATATATCCCCAGGTCATGTTGGGTCCGAGCGTCGTGCCGGCGCCGACGGCGCGGGTGCCGATTGGATTGGCCATGGTCGCGCCGGCGCAGTAGAGGCCCGCGATCACGCTGCCGTCGGGCCGAAGCACCTGGCCGCGCGCATTGGTGCGGGGACCGCCCTTGGTGCAGAGGATCGAGCGGTTGAAGGAGATCGCGACGAAGGGCGGCTCGATCGGCTCCAGCCGCACCTGCTTGTAGCGCGACAGGTTGGCGTGGGGATTGGCGACGGGACGGTGGAAGTCCTCGTCGGTGCCGATCGCGCAGAGGGCGTTGAAGCGCGCCACGGTGCCCGCCAGCGCGGCCGCCGGCACACCCATCTTCGCGGCGAGCGCCTCGATGTCGTCGGCGCGGAGCAGCCAGCCTTCGGTCGGGCGCGCGTACCAGCGGATCACCGGCGAGCGGCGGATGAACCTCTCGTCGGTCACGATCCAGACCGGGAGGTGGACGGGCTCGCCGGTCGCGCTGTCGCGGCGGTCGAGCGCCTCGCCGAGGTTGAAGGTCATCTCATCGACGAAGCGCCGTCCGGTGCGGTCGACGAGGATGGCATTCGGCTCGCCGTGGTAGAACAGCGCCATGCCGTGCGGGCGGCCCTCGTAGCGGGCCGGGATGGCGGAGTTGATGTTGGCCTGGTCCATGTGCGCGAAGGCGGCGCCCACCGCTTCGGCCATGCGATGGCCGTCGCCGGCATTGGCGCGCGGCGCGGCGCGGAAGTCGACGGGGCCCGGGAAGTGGCGGCCGAGCCGCTCGTCGTCCCATTCGAAGCCGCCCGAGGCGAGCACCACGCCGTGCTCGGCGGCGAAGCGCAGCCGCCTGCCGTCCCTTTCCGCCACCACGCCGCGGATCCGCCCGTCGGCGTCGCGGATCAGCTCGACCGCAGGGCAGTTCAGCTCGATGTCGCAGCCCGCGGCGAGGCAGCCGGCGACGAGGCCGGCCATCAGCGCCGTCCCCTGGCCGCGCTCGCCGGTCAGCCAGCGCCGGAGCAGCGTCGGGGACAGTGCCAGCGCGGTGCGGATGGGGTGGTGATAGACATCGCTTCCGACCAACTCTTGGTAGGTGAAGATGTGCGGCTGCGTGGACGGACGGAGGTGTCGGGCGAGCCGGCCGGCGACGCGGCGCGGCAGCGGGCGCGGCGACACCATGCGCCCCCCCGTCTTCGCGCCGGCGATGCCCGGGATCGGGTCGGGCTCGCCGGTGAGGGCGAACGCGAGCGGGGTGTGTGCCTCGACGAAGGCGAGCATCTCGGGCGACGCCTCGGCGAATGCCTGCCACAACGGCGCCTCGGTCTCCTCCCATCCCGGCGGCGAGGCCGCCCGGATATAGGCGAGCGCCTCCTTGACGCTGTCGGCGATGCCGGCCGCCCGTGCATGGTGGTTGGCCGGGACCCAGACCCCGCCCCCGGACATCGCGCTGGTGCCGCCGACCAGGTCGGTCTTCTCGAGGACCAGCGTCCGGCATCCGGCGACAGCGGTCGTGAGCGCAGCGCTGAGCGCGGCCGATCCGGAGCCGACGACGATCGTCGAATAGGTCGCGTCGAAGGCGGCCGGACCGGTCGCCGCGGCATCGTCCCGGGCCATCGTCACATTACTTCGCCGGCGGCCACGTACAGCGTCTGCCCGGTGATGCCGGCGGCACCGGGGGACACGAAGTAGAGCACCGCGTCGGCGACATCGGCGACGGAGGCGTAGCGGCCGAGCGGCGCCGACACGCGCTGGCGCGACTCGATCTCGTCCCAGGCCTCGGAGTTCACGGCGGCGGGGACGTCGGCCGACACCTTGCCCGGCGCGACGATGTTGACGGTGATTTGGTGCCGGCCCTCCTCGAGGGCGAGCGTCCGCGAGAAGGCGTTGAGCCCAGCCTTGACGGTCGAGAACGCGGAGAAGCCCTCGAACAGGCGCTGCGACAGGCCGCCCGAGACGAAGACGATGCGTCCGCCGCCCTGCCGCCGCATGATCGGCACGACCGACCGGCAGGCGAGCACGTGCCCCTTCAGGGCATCGAGATGGATGCGCCAGTCGGCCTCCCACGACTGCTCGGCGATCCGCCGTGGCTCGAAGGGGCCGTGCGCCGAGTTGATCATCGCGTCGACGGTCCCGAAGGCCGCGACGGCGCGGTCATAGAGCACGGCGACCGAGGCCTCGTCGGTCATGTCGGCATGTTCCGCCACGGCCCGTCCGCCGCCATCGGCGATGCTGGCCACCACCGCTTCGGCGGCCGCCCGATTGCCGCGATAGTGCACGACGACGTTGGCGCCGGCCCTGCCCAGGGCCGTCGCGATGCCCGTCCCGACATAGGCGCTCGCACCGAACACGACGGCGGTCTTCCCCGACAGATCGCGCAAAGGCTCACTCCTCCCGCATGCTGACCGGGCAGCCGCCCGTCCCCGCGGCCGCTTCAGCCGAGATAGGCCCGCTTCACCGCATCGTTCTCGAGCAGTGCCGGCCCGCTCTCGCGCAGCACGATCGACCCGGTCTCGAGCACATAGCCGATGTCGGCGATCTGGAGCGCGACGAAGGCGTTCTGCTCGACGAGGAGGATCGTCACGCCGTCCTTGCGGATGGCCTCGATCGAATCGAACACGAGGTCGACAAGGATCGGCGCGAGGCCCATGCTCGGCTCGTCGAGAAGCAGGAGCTGGGGCTTCGAGAGCAGCGCTCGCGCCATGGCCAGCATTTGCTGCTCGCCCCCCGAGAGCGTCCCCGCCACCTGGTTGCGGCGCTCGCGGAGGCGCGGGAACATCGCGAAGGCGCGCTCGAAATCGCGCCTCACCTCGGCATGGTCGCGGCGCAGGAACGCGCCCATGTCGAGGTTCTCCTGCACGGTCAGCCGCGAGAATATCCGCCGCCCCTCCGGCACCTGCACCACGCCGTGGCGGACGATCTCGTGCGGCGCGCAGTCGGTGAGCACCTGGTCCCTGAAGCGGATCGAGCCGGACGCCACCCCGACGATGCCGGAGATGGCCTTGAGAAGGCTGCTCTTGCCCGCCCCGTTGGCGCCGATGAGCGCCACGACCTGCCCCTCGTCGACGGTCAGCGACACATCGTGCAGGGCTTCGATCTTGCCGTAGTGCACGCACAGTTCGTCTACGCTCAGAAGGGCCATGGGTGTTCCGCCCGCCGTCTCGTTCCTGCGCCCCGGATGAGGGCGCTCCACCTCTACCTCAAGCATGTTCGGCCGGGTGGCGCTTGCGCGTGCCGAGATAGGCTTCCACCACCACCGGATCGTTCTTCACCTCGTCCGGCAGACCCTCGGCGATCTTCTGGCCGTGGTCGAGCACGGTGATCCGGTCGGAGATGTTCATGACGAGCTGCATGTGGTGCTCGATCAGGAGCACGGTCAGGCCGCGCTCGTCGCGAAGGTTGCGGATGAACACCATGAGCTCGCGCGACTCGCGCGGGTTCATGCCAGCCGCGGGCTCGTCGAGCATGATGAGCCGGGCGCGGGTCGCGAGTGCGCGGGCGATCTCGAGCCGGCGCTGGTCGCCGTAGGACAGGTTGCGGGCGAGCACGTCGCCGCGGCCGCGCAGTCCGACGAAATGAAGCAGGCGCTCGGCCTCGCGGTGGGCCTCCCGCTCCTCCTCGCGGTTCGCCCGCGTCGAGAGCACCGCGCTCCACCAGCTGGTCCGGAGATGGAGATGCATCCCGACGAGGATGTTCTCGATCGCCGAGACGTTCCGGAACAGCCGGAGATTCTGGTAGGTGCGGCTGATGCCCGAGGCCGCGACCCGGTCCGGCGTCAGCCCGTCGATCCGCTCGCCGTCGAACCAGATCTCGCCCTTGTCGGGGGCCAGGAAGGCCATGATGCAGTTGAAGACGGTGGTCTTGCCGGCGCCGTTCGGGCCGATCACGCTGTGGATCGTGCCCGGCAGGACGTCGAGGTCGAGCGAATCGATCGCGACCAGGCCGCCGAAGCGCTTGGTCATGTTCACGGTGCGGAGGAGGGCGTCAGGCATCGGCGGTCTCGCGGCGGCGGATCCTGGCCGGCCACAGCCCCTCGGGCTTCAGCCGCATCATGGCGACGATGACGGCGCCATAGAGGAGGAAGCGGTATTCGCCGAATTCGCGCAGCAGCTCCGGCAGCCCGATCAGGACCAGCGCGCCGACGATCACGCCGCCGAGACTGCCGAGGCCGCCGACGATGATCAGCGCGAGGATGTTGATCGAGATGAGGAGCTGGAAGCTATGCGGGAAGATCGACTTCAGCATCACCGCGAAGATTGCGCCGGCGACGCCGGCGAAGGCGGCGCCGATGCTGTAGGCGAGGAGCTTGGTCTTGACGAGGTTGATGCCGAGCGCCTGGGCCACGTCCTCGTCGTCGCGCATCGCCATCCAGGTGCGGCCGAGCCGGGAATCCTGGACGCGGAAGGCGAAGTAGGTGGCGAGCGCGAGGCAGCAGACGGTGAGGAAATAGAGGCTGGTCGGGGTGGCAAGCTCGAACGAGCCGATGGCCGGGCTCGGGATGTTGAGGATGCCCTGGGCGCCGCCGAGCAGCGGCTGGGCCACGTCGGAGAGGACGAGGACGCGGACGATCTCGCCGATGCCGAGGGTCGCCACCGCCAGGTAGTCGCCGCGGATGCCCAGCACCGGGATGCCGAACAGGAAGCCGAAGGCGACCGAGACCAGCACGGCGATCGGCAGCGCCGCCCAGAACGACATCGAGGCCAGCGCGTGCGGGCTGTCGGCGGTGAGGAGGGCGATCGTGTAGGCGCCGATCGCGAAATAGGCGACGAAGCCGAGGTCGAGGAGGCCGGCCAGACCGACCTCGACGTTCAGGCCCATGCCCATCAGCGCATAGAGGCCGACGAGCAGGAAGACCTGGGCGACGAACGAGCCGCCGATCAGCGGGAAGAAGATGATCGCCGCGAGCAGAATGACGATCCCGGCCTGGCGGAGGAACCGCGCGGCGCCCGGCGGCAGCTCGGCGAAGCGCGCCTTGAACGGCGCCCGGAGCCGGGCGACGACGATCGACACGAGCGCCGCCGCGACGAAGACGATGATCGCGCCCCGGACGGTGAGGCCGCCATACTGGAACAGCCCGCGGGTGATGAACGAGAAGGCCGCGCCGCCGCCGCGGAGGATGAGCTGGAGCACCTCCTGGAGGAGCGCCACGACCGCCAGCGCGGCGAGGCCCACGGTGATCGGGCGGCGTACCGTGGGCGACATGACGGTGAGCAGCGCGCCGAAGAGAGCGGCCGCGGCGCTGCCGGCGACGAGCACCGCGGCGCCGAGCACCGGCGTGAGGCCGAGCGCGAGCATCTTCGCGAGCGGCGACGACAGCGCCACGAACATGACGCGGAGGTTGCCGAAGAGGATGACCGGCAGCAGGCAGGCCGTGAAACCGCCGACGATCAGTCCCACCAGCAGCGTGCCGCCGAGCTGCACCGCGCGACTCTGCGACCGGTTGAGCCGGGCGAACTGCACGCCGGCGAGGAGCGGCACGACGAAGAGCAGCGTCCGCCCCATGCTGAGCACGTTCACCACCACCCAGCTCTTGTCGAAGGTCAGGTAGACGCCGACGAGGGCGAGGTAGAGGGAGAGGACGCCGAAGACAATCCCTGTCTTCAGCGCCTGCGAGAGCGGCGTACCGGTCCTCTGCCGATGCTGGAAGCCGGATGAGACGATCTCGAATGACAAGGTCAGGCCCTCCGGGTCTCGAACACGGTCATCACGTCAGGCCCGCTTCGCCCGCCGCTCGCCGAGGAGCCCCTCGGGACGGAAGACGAGGACCATGATGAGCACGGTGAAGGCGATCGCGTCCTTGAGCTGATAGGGCGCCGGCACGCCGAGGCCGTCGAGGAAGAGAGCCGGGCCGACGGATTCTACGAGGCCGAGGAAGATGCCGCCGAACATCGCGCCGGGAATGTTGCCGATGCCGCCCAGCACCGCGGCGGTGAACGCCTTGATGCCGGGCAGGAAGCCCATGAAGAAGTAGACCTGCTTGTAGACGAGCATGTAGAGGATGCCGCCGATGCCGGCCATCGACGCGCCCAGCGTGAAGGTGAAGACGATCACGCGGTTGATGTCGATGCCCATCATGGCCGCGGCATCGCGATCCTCCGACACCGCCCGCATCGCCTTCCCCATCCGGGTCTTGTGGACGACCAGGTAGAGGACCAGCATCGCCGCCGCGGCGGAGCCGATGACGAGGACCTGGGTCACCGGCATGCTGCCGCCGAGCAGCGAGACGTCGCCGTTGAGCCAGCTCGTGTCCGGGAAGGACCGCACTGTCGAGCCGTACATGGCTCGGAACGTATGCTGGATGAAGAAGGAAGCGCCGATCGCGCAGATGAGCGGCGCGAGCGAGCGCACGTGCCGGAACGGGCGATAGCAGATGCGCTCGACCGTCAGCGCCACCAGGGTGCAGACGATCATCGCCACGAGCACGGTGACGACCATGGCGATGACCGCGTCACTCTCGAGCATGCCGTTGCGCTTGAAGTAGTTGGCGGCGAAGTAGGCGCTGAAGGCGCCCGCCATCATCGTGTCGCCATGTGCGAAGTTGATCTGGCGGAGGATGCCGTAGACCATCGTGTAGCCGAGGGCGAGCAGCGCGTAGACGCCGCCGATGGTCAGGCCGAACACGACGAAGTCGACCCACTGGCTGGCCTCGTAGCGGCCCTTGATCAGCGTCCCGATGGCGCCGCCGATGACGACGAAGGCGACGCCGATCCGGAGCAGCCAGAGGACGACGTCGACGAAGGTGAAGCGCTTGACCTTCCGCAGCCCGCCGAGCATGCCCCCGTCGCCCGAGCCGGGCCGGGCGCGAGGGGCGCCGGCGAGGTCGCCTCCGGCCGGTGGTGTCGCCGATTTGTCTGCAGTGGCTTCCATCGCTTCGGGCCTTGGCGTTTCCGTCTCGTTCTTGAGGTGGGCGGAGCCCTGCGACGCCGTGTCCGGCGACGGTCGGGCACGCACCCAACCAACCCTTGTAACCCGAGCGCGGCTTCGACGGACAGGCATGTCGCCGTCCCGGCCCCGCGGCGGGCCGTGCACCAGCCGGACGCCGGCAGCGGGCGACTGTGCCGCGCTGCCGGTGCCCGTAACCCCGCTCAGCTTTCGGGATACACCTTCTTCGGGTTCTTGCCGATCTCGAACGTCGAGGGATCGCTGTCGACCCACTCGTAGACCGCGCCCTTGAACTCGGCGCAATCGCCGGTCGGCCCGCAGGTCACGGTCCCGCTGACGCCTTCGTAGCCGGCCGTGGCGAAGAGCGCGTCACGGAGCGCCTTTCGCCCGACGTAGAGGACGCCGTCGTCATCCTGCTGGGCGACCTTCTCGATCGCCGCCAGCGTGATCTGGGCCGCGTCATACGCGTTGGCGTGGAACACCTCGGTCGGCGTCTCGCCGTACTTCGCGACGTAGGCCTCGAGCAGCGCCGGATAGGCCGAGCCGCGACTCTCGAGGTCGACCTTGGCGAACTTCAGGCCGACGGCCGCATCGCCCGCCGCCTCGAGGAAGCCGGGGGCGGCCATGGCACTGCCCGCCAGCGGGGTCGCGTTCTCGAGGCCGGCGATCTCCGGCATCTGCCGGATGAGCTGCGCACCGGCCGCGGTGAAGATCGGGAAATAGACCGTGCACGGCTTGGCGGTCGCGATGTTGGTGAGCATCGGCCGCATGTCGACGTCGGTGGGCGTCACCGCCTCGGTGGCGACCACTTTGCCGCCGAGCTCGGTGAAGCGGCTGTTGGTCGAGCGCACGAGCTGCTCGGTATAGGGGCTGCCGTCGTGGACGCTGGCGAGCGCATCGCACTTGAGGACGTTGTAAATGTAGTCCGCATCGAAGAGGCCCTGGGCGAGGTCGTTGGGCATCGTGCGCATGAAGCCCTGCAGGCCTTCGGGCCGGTCGGCGGCGGTCAGTGTCGGCGACGACGCCGACGTGCCGATGCTGACCATGCCTGCGTTCCACAGGATCGGCGCCGCGGCCGCCGCCGAGCTCGAGCAGTCCGGACCGAGCACGGCGAGGATGTCGGTGTTGGTGGCAAGCCGCGTCGCCGCCGTCTGGCCTCCTTCGGCGGTGCACTGGCTGTCCTCGGAGACGAGCGCGACGGGATGGTCGAGCAGCGTGCCCTCGTGCGCGTCGAGCGCCAGCTCCACGCCGCGCTGCTGGTCGAGGCCCAGCGAAATCTCGGCACCCGACAGGGCCCAGTAGCCGCCGATCAGGATCGGCGCGCCCGGCTCGATCACGACGACGCCGATGTCGTCCGTCACCGGTCCCTTGGTCTCGGCCGCCACGGCCGCCGAGAACCCCGCAACGCATAGGCCAACAGTGGTCAGGCTGATCTTGGTCAGATACGACATCTCGATTTCTCCCCACGGTAAAGATACGTCGAACGTCTCAATTGTCTGTACAATAGAGAATATGTCACTGAAGGGTGTCAAGGACGAATTTCCAGCAACCCGGGTACGCGGGCAGGCCCGCGGACGGGAGATTCCATGCGTCGCCGGAGTCGCGTGCCGCGGGCTTGCGCAGCCTGCCACAGATGGCGGCAGGCGCAGAAGGCCGGCGACAGCGGTCGCGGTCACCGCGCCGCGGCATCCGCGCCGTTGTCGGCGGCCCCGGCCCGCAGCGTGACGCCGAGCCCCGGGCCGCCCGGAACGCGAAGGCGGCCCTCCTCCGCGACGAACGCCTCGGCCACCACGTCGTCGCCGTCGAGGTAGTCGCTGACGGAGAGCTCGCAGCCGAAGTCGACGCTCCGCGTCGAGGCGGCGAAGTGCAGTCCGGCCGCCGCGCCGATGCCACCCTCGGCCATGTTGCCGACGTAGCAGGAAAGTCCCGCCGCATCGGCGATCGCGGCGATGCGCTTGGCGTTGAGCAGGCCGCCGGCCTTGGAGATCTTGATGCTGATGATGTCGGCCGCCCGCGCCTCGACGACGCGCAGGGCGTCGGCCGGCGTGAAGACGCTCTCGTCGGCCATGATCGGCACCGAGGTGCACCGGCGGAGCTCGGCCATGCCCGGAAGATCGCCGCCGGGGACCGGCTGCTCGATGAAGTCCAGCGCGAAGGGCTCCATGTCGCGGAGGAGCCGCTTCGCCTGCCTGACGGTCCAGGCGCCGTTGGCATCGATGCCGATGCGGACGCCCTCGCCCAGGCGCTCGCGCATCGCGGCGACCCGCCGCACGTCGATGGCCGGGTCCACCGCTCCGACCTTGAGCTTGAAGAGGCGACAGCCGGCGGCGCTCCGCACCGCCGCCTTCTCGGCCTCGCAGTCGATGTCCATCGTCGCGATGTGGCACGCATCCTCGTGGACCGGCCGCACCATGCCGCCGAGGAGGGCGTAGACCGGCACGCCGAGCTGCCTGGCCCGGGCATCCGCGATCGCCATCTCGACGGCGGACTTGGCGAACGGATTGCCCTTGACCGTCTGGTCCATCCGTGCGGCGTGGCTCTCGAGGTCGCCGGTCTCCTGTCCTGCCAGCAGCGGCGCGATATGGTTGCGGACGACATTGGTCGCGGAGGCGGGCGTCTCCTCGGAGAAGATCGGCCCGTTCTCGAAGGCGGCCTCGCCCAGGCCGACATGGCCCGACGCGGTGACGACCCGGACCAGGAGGTGCTGCGAGACGTCGACGCGCCCGATCGCCATCACGAACGGCTCGCGAAACCTCATCGCAAACGGCGCGACCTCGATCGCGACGATCCGATCCCCCATGCTTCCCCTCTCCTTCTGCGGCTGATCCCGGCCGGCTGGCCCGATCCGTGCACCCGACCGGCGCGAGAGAAGGATATCATATTGTCTGTACAATTGTTAGGATGAGGCTCGACGAGCCGGTCGGGTGAGAACCGGTCCGGCCGGAGGGCATGCTGCCGGAGGCAGCCGGGTGTGGGAGGAAGACGAGAGATGACGCGCTATCGGGTCCATCCCGCCGCCAGGAGCTACGGCCATACCATTGGCGTGCTGATGCTCGACGAGCCCGTCCCGTTCATCCCGGGGAGCGTGGGCAACGCGTCGAGCTACGACTATCCGGTGCTGTTCTACTGCGTGCCCGGCCTCCGCTTCGACGACGTCTTCGCGGCCGACCCGGCCTGTGCGAGGCTCCTCGTCGAGGCGGCCCGGGACCTCGAGGCGCGAGGCGTCAGGGGGATCACCGGCAATTGCGGCTTCATGGTGCATTTCCAGCGGGCCGTTGCCGATTCCGTGCGCATACCGGTCTTCCTGTCCAGCCTCGTCCAGATCCCGGTGATCGCCGCCTCGCTCGGGGCCGGACGGAAGATCGGCGTCATCGCCGCGGACGAGCGGGGCGTCACGCCGGCCGTGCTCGCCGCGGCGGGAGCGGAAGCCGGCAGACCGGTCGTCGTCCGCGGCATGCGGCACATGCCGGCGTTCCGCGACTTCCTCGTCGACATGCGCGGCACGGTCGACGAGGAGCGCGTGCGCGCCGAGACGGTCGAGGTCGCCGCCGAGCTCGCCGCGGACCGGGATGTCGGCGCGCTCCTCCTCGAGTGCTCCGAGCTCCCGCCCTACGCGGCGGCGGTGCAGGCGGCGACCGGCCTCCCGACCTTCGACTTCATCACCATGATCGACTACTTCCACGCCGTGCTCAGCCGGCGGGACTTCGCCGGCGCCTACTAGACGCCGGCAGTCGCTCCGGTATCCCGGCGGCGCCGGTCCCGGCCGGGCTACGCGACGCTCGGGAGGCGGAGCCCGTGCTGGCGGGCGACGTCGATCGCCTCGTCATAGCCGGCATCGGCATGGCGCATCACGCCGCTCGCGGGGTCGTTCCAGAGCACCCGCTCGATCCGCCGTGCCGCCTCGGCCGTACCGTCGCAGACCACGACCATGCCGGCGTGCTGCGAGAAGCCGATCCCCACGCCGCCGCCGTGATGCAGCGAGACCCAGGTCGCACCGCTCGCGGTGTTGAGCAGCGCATTGAGCAGCGGCCAGTCCGACACTGCGTCCGAGCCGTCGCGCATCGCCTCGGTCTCGCGGT
>JAGRKZ010000114.1:0-197 GCA_020442065.1 Bauldia sp. | reverse complement strand
ATGCGCGCCGGCAGGCCCTGGAAGCGGATGCGCTCGCGGGCCGTGTCGAGCCACCGGTGGAGGGGCGCCGCCTCGGGCATCAGCTCCTTCACCTTGGCGTCGGTGCGGTAGATGTCCTCGGGATCACCGGAGAGCGCCACCCAGCGGAACGGACCGATGCCGCGGCAGAACTGCGGGCGGATATAGGCCGGCACGAA
>JAGRKZ010000113.1 GCA_020442065.1 Bauldia sp. | reverse complement strand
ACGAAGCCCGGGAAGGCGAAGGCGTCGGCGACGCCTTGCTCGAGCGCCATCTGACGGATGTTGTTGCCGTAGTCGACGGTCGGCACGCCGCTGCGATGGAACGCGAGCATGGCGCGCACGTGCTGCGCCATCGAGGCCCGCGCCGCGGCCCCCACGGCCTTGGGGTCGCGCTCGCGCATGCTCAGCCACTGGTCGATGGTCCAGCCCGCCGGCAGGTAGCCGTTGACGGGATCGTGGGCGGAGGTCTGGTCGGTGACGCAGTCGGGCCGCACGCCGCGCCGCACGAGCTCGGGAAACACCTCGGCGGCGTTCCCCTGGAGCGCCACCGAGACGGGCGTGCGCGCCCGGCACGCACCGTCGATCATCGCCAGCGCCTCGTCCAGGTCGCGCGCCACGCGATCGACATAGCCGGTGCGCAGCCGGAAATCGATGCTGCGCGCCTGGCACTCGACGGCGAGGCAGGAAGCACCGGCGATGGTGGCGGCGAGCGGCTGGGCGCCGCCCATGCCACCGAGCCCAGCCGTCAGGATCCAGCGCCCCGACAGGTCGCCGCCATAGTGCTTCCGGCCCATCTCGGCGAACGTCTCGTAGGTGCCCTGCACGATCCCCTGCGAGCCGATATAGATCCACGAGCCGGCGNNTCATCTGGCCGTACATCATCAGGCCACGGCGATCGAGCTCGTTGAATTTCTCCCAGGTCGCCCAGTGCGGCACGAGGTGGGAGTTGGCGATCAGCACGCGGGGCGCGTCGGCATGGGTGCGGAACACGCCGACCGGCTTCCCCGACTGGACGAGCAGCGTCTCGTCCTCGCCGAGCTGCCGCAGGGCGTCGACGATCCGGTCGAAGCTCTCCCAGTCGCGCGCCGCCCGGCCGATGCCGCCATAGACGACCAGCTCGCTCGGCCGCTCCGCGACGTCGGGATCGAGGTTGTTCATCAGCATGCGGAGGGGCGCTTCGGTGAGCCAGCTCCTCGCCGTCAGCGCGCTGCCGCGCGGCGCCCGGATCACACGGTCATTGTCAACGCGAGTCATGGTGGGATTTCCTTCCGGTCAGGCCCTGGCCGAAGCGAAGCCGATACAGGCCTCGAGGACGTTGCGGAGCGTCGAGCGCATCGGGGCGGCGCGCTCGGCATCATAGGGGGCGGGCCAGCTGTTTTCGCCGACGGGCCCTGCCGGCTCGTCGAGGTAGCCGCGGCAGGCGAGCTCCATCTGCACGGCGTGCACACCGTCCCCCGGGCGGCCGAGGCTGCGGGTGATCCAGCCGCCGCGGAAGCGGCCGTCGACGACGGTCGGGTCTCCCGCTCCCCGGCACATCCAGGCGATGCGCGCCGTCAGCTCGGGGCTGCAGCTCGTCCCGACATTAGTGCCGATGTTGAAGACCGGCAGCTCGCCGGGGAACAGGCGGGGGATCGCCGACCGGATCGAGTGGCAGTCATAGACGACGATCGTGCTGTGCCGGGCGCGAAGCCGCGCGATCTCGTCGCGGAGGACGCGATGATAGGGGTCGAAATGGCGCTCCCGCCGTGCCGCGACCTCGTCCGGCCCGGGCTCTTCTCCCGGCCGATAGAGCGGCTCCCCGTCGAAGGTGGTGAGCGGGCAGAGGTCGGTGGTCGACTGGCCCGGATAGAGCGACGCCCCCGACGGGTCGCGGTTGACGTCGATGACCGTCCGCGAGACCGGGGTCCGCACCACCGAGGCGCCGAGCTCGCGGGCGAAGTCGTAGAGCCGATCGATCCACCAGTCGGTGTCCTTGCGCGCCAGCCAGGGCGAGACCAGCCGGCCTTCGATCTCCGCCGGAATCTCGGTGCCGGTATGCGGAACGCTGATGAGCAGCGGCGCGTCGCCCCGGCCGATCTCGACAGGCGCGGGAGACTGCGTCATGCCGCCGCCGCGAGGTCCGGGAGCCTGACGCCGGCGACGAAGCCGGAGAGCGCGCCCGTCGCCACCAGCGCCGTGGCCGCGGCGATGTCGGGCGAGAAGCGCCGGTCGTCGCCGAGCGACGGCACGATCTCGCGGAGGCCGGCGCGGACGCGTTCCAGGGCGGCGCTGGAGCGGAGGCCGAGAATGAAGTCGCAGCCCTGGGCGCCGACCAGGAGCTCGATGCCGAGGACGTTGCGGACGTTCTCCGCCATGGCGAGCAGGCGGCGCGCGCCGTGCGTCGCCATCGAGACGTGGTCCTCCTGGTTGGCCGAGGTCGGGATCGAGTCGACGCTGGCCGGATGGGCGCGCTGCTTGTTCTCCGAGACCAGTGCGGCGGCCGCGACCTGGGCGATCATGAAGCCCGAGTTCAGGCCGGGATTGGGGGTCAGGAAGGCAGGGTGGCCCGACAGCGAGGGATCCATCATCATCGCGATCCGCCGCTCCGATATCGATCCGATTTCGCACAGCGCGAGCGCGATCATGTCGGCCGCGAAGGCGACCGGCTCGGCGTGGAAGTTGCCGCCCGAGATCACCTCGCCCGAGTCGGCGAAGACGAGCGGATTGTCCGAGACCCCGTTGGCCTCGATCGCGAGCATCGCCCCGGCCTGGCGGAGGACATCGAGGCAGGCGCCCATGACCTGCGGTTGGCAGCGCAGGCAATAAGGGTCCTGGACGCGCGGATCGCCGACGAGATGGGAGGCGCGGATCTCCGATCCGGCCATCAGCGCCAGCAGGGCCTCGGCCGCTTCGACCTGGCCGCGGTGGCGTCGGAGGGCGTGGATGCGGGGGTCGAACGGCGTGTCCGATCCGCGCGCCGCGTCCGTCGTGAGCGCGCCGGTGACGAGGGCCGACTGGAAGACGCGCTCCGCCTCGAAAGCGCCGGCGAGCGCCCAGGCCGTCGAGATCTGGGTGCCGTTGAGGAGGGCGAGGCCTTCCTTCGCCGAGAGGACGAGCGGCTGCAGCCCGGCATCGGCAAGGGCCTTCGCCGCCGCCACGACCCGGCCCTCGACGAAGAACGCCCCTTCGCCGATCAGCGTCTCGGAGAGATGCGCGAGCGGCGCCAGGTCGCCCGAGGCGCCCACCGAGCCCTGCGACGGGATGACCGGGAGCAGGCCGAGCGCGAGGCAGGCCTCGAGCAGCGCGACCGTCGCCCAGCGCACGCCCGACGCGCCGCGGCCGAGGCTGCAGAGCTTCAGCGCCATGGCCAGCCGGACGACGGGCACGGGCATCGCCTCGCCGACGCCGGCCGCGTGCGAGAGCACGATGTTGCGCTGGAGGAGCGTCAGGTCGCCGTCTGCGATCCGCACGCCGGCGAGCTTGCCGAAGCCGGTGTTCACGCCATAGACCGGCTCGCCCTTCCGGACGATCGCCTCGACCGCCTCCGCACCCGCGTCCACCGCGCGGCGCACGCCGGGGTCGAGCGCCACCGGCGCGCCGAAGTATATCTGGCGGAGGTCGGCAAAGGTGGTGGCGCCGGGCTTTAGAATGATTTGTTGCTGCCTCACTTTCCCCTCCAGATGCGCTTGTGCAAAGAGTTGACGCCGATCGGATAGACCAGCTCGGCCGGCTGCTCGACTTCCCAGATAGCAAGGTCGCACCACTTGCCCGGCGCTAGCGTCCCGATCTCGTCGCCGAGGCCGAGAGCGCGCGCGGCTTCGCGCGTGACGCCCGCGAGGCACTCCGCCACCGTCATCTGGAAGAAGGTCGCGGCCATGTTCATGGCGAGCAGGAGCGACGTCATCGGGGACGATCCGGGATTGCAGTCCGTCGCGATCGCCATGCGGACGCCATGGCGGCGGAACTCCTCGACCGGCGGCCGCCTGGTCTCGCGCAGCGTGTAGAAGGCGCCGGGAAGGATCACCGCGACGGTGCCTGCCGCCGCCATGGCGGCTGCGCTTTCTGCGTCGGCATATTCGAGATGGTCTGCCGACAGCGCGCCGTGCCGTGCCGCGATGGCGCCCCCGCCGAGGTTGCTTAGCTGGTCGGCGTGCAGTTTAACTGGCAGGCCCTGCTTCCGAGCCTTGTCGAACAGCCGGTTGATCTGCGCAGGTGAGAACGCAATCGTCTCGCAGAAGCCATCAACCGCATCGACGAGACCTTCTGCGGCCAATGCGGGCAGCATGGTCTCGCAGACCTCCGTGATATAGGCATCGCCATCGCCGGCCGCTTCCGGCGGCAATGCATGCGCCCCGAGAAACGACGTGACCACGCGTATCGGGCGCCGCTCGGCGATGGCGCGCGCCGCTCGTAGCATGCGCTGCTCGGAGGCCAATTCGAGCCCGTAGCCCGACTTGACCTCAAGGGTCGTCACGCCCTCCGCGATCACTCGGTCGACCCGAGCGAGCGCTCCCGTAGTCAGATGGTCCTCATCGGCGGCGCGGGTCTCCCTGACAGTCGCAGCGATTCCACCCCCTGCACGGGCGATCTCGGCGTAGGTCTTTCCCAGGAGGCGTTGTTCGAACTCCGCCGCGCGATTGCCCGCATAGACGATGTGAGTGTGGCAGTCGACGAGTCCAGGCGTCACCAATCGACCGTCGCAGTCGAACACCTCGCTCGTACCCGTGTCGCGGGGCAATGCTGCGGCCGACCCGGCAAAGACGATACGCCCATCCCGCTCCACCACCGCGCCATCCGCGATCACCTCGGTCGCGGAGCCAGTGAGACAAGCGAGGCGGGCGTTAAGAAAGATGCGTGAAGGACCGTTGTTCATATTGCCTGCCCGCCATAACCAACGACTCAATTTGCGCCCGGCATTTTCAGTGCGCTCGACAATCTCACACCTCTTCGATTAGTATATACAATAGAGAACGACAAGAGGGTACGTGCCTTATATGAGGGCGACAACGCTGTTTCTGGACAGGGCGCTGCTCCCCGCCGGTTGGCGCCAGAACGTGACTATCAGATTTGAAGGGCGTCTGATTTCGGCCGTAGTGCCCGACAGTGTGGCACCGACGGAGGCCGAACGGCACGCGATCGGCGTGCCTGGCCTCGCCAATCTCCACAGCCATGCCTTCCAGCGCGCCATGGCCGGGCAATCAGAACTTCCCACTCCCGGTCCCGATAACTTCTGGACGTGGCGCGAGAAGATGTACGGGGTCGCGTTGGCGATCGATCCCGATCAGGCGGAGGCGGTCGCGGCGATGCTGTACGCCGAGATGCTAGAGGCCGGCTTTACCCGGGTCGGCGAGTTCCACTACCTGCACCATGACAAGGACGGGACACCCTACGGGGATCCGGGTGAGATGGCAGGGCGCATGCTCTCGGCCGCGACTGCGACGGGGATCGGCATGACCTTGCTCCCGGTGTTTTACGCCCATGGCGGAATCGGCGGCCGGCCATTTGCTCCCGCGCAGCGCCGATTCATCTCAGACCTGCCGTTATTTGCGCGGATCATGGAACGGAGCCGCGCACTGACCTCGGCAATCAAAGGTGCACGGATAGGGGTCGCTCCGCACAGCCTCCGCGCTGTGACCGCAGACGAACTACGCGAGGTCATCGGCCTCGCGGAGGACGGCGAGCCGATCCACATGCACGTGGCCGAACAGGTCCAAGAAGTCGAGGACTCTATGGAGAACAGCGGGGCGCGCCCGGTGGAGTGGCTGCTCAGTCACGCCACCGTAGATTCCCGCTGGTGCCTAATCCACGCGACCCACATGACGGAAGCCGAGACCCGCGACCTCGCCGCGACCGGTGCAGTTGTCGGACTCTGCCCCCAAACCGAGGCCAATCTCGGCGACGGCATCTTCAACGGTCGCCGGTTTGTCAAGCAGCGTGGCCGATTTGGCATCGGCACGGATTCCAACGTCTCGGTGGATCCCGCCCACGAATTGCGGCAGCTCGAGTATGCCCAGCGCCTGGCCTGGCGGCGGCGCAATGTGCTGGTCGTCGGCGACGGACGGTCCACCGGACGGTACCTCTTCGATACCGCGCTGGCCGGCGGAAGCCAGGCGCTTGCAACACGCGACTGCGGCCTGGAGGCGGGCGCCATTGCTGACCTAGTCACGTTTCGCGAGGACCATCCGTCGATGGTCGGTCTCGATGGCGACGCGCTCCTCGACGCCTGGATCTTTAGCGCCGACAGATCGGTCATCGACAATGTTTGGGCCGCGGGACGTAAATGCGTGGACGGAGGGCTCCATCACAGGCGCGAGACGCTGGAACGCGCCTATGCGACCACCCTGCTCAAATTAATCACTCAAGACTGATCGCCAGAGCCCATGTCGTTCCTCGCAGTAGCGCTTAGCCAACGCGACTCCCGGCCAATCGCTTGCACCAACGCTTGTCTTCCGGTCGCGTGATCGAGAACGAGGAAATCGCTGCGTTGACTAGTGCCCTCGACCCCAAGCAACACGAACAACCGCCAGGGAAGGCAGTGAAGCGCGCGGCGACATCCCGAACGGCCGCCGAATCCGACATCGGTCATCAGGGCCTCGAAGAGACCAGACGTCGCTTCAAGGCGTCAGGCTATGACCTTCTCGCCCATCCGGCGCACGTCATCCGCCGCGCTCACCAGCGCGCCACCACCTGTTTCCAGGAGGTGGTCCGCGAGAAGAATCTCACGCCGACCCAATTGGCGGCGCTCGCCACCATCATGCAGCACGGCCACATCTCGCAGAATCGTCTCGGCCGCATCACGGCAATGGACCCATCCACGATCAGCATCGTGGTGCGAAAACTTCTCAAGCTCGGTCTGGTCGTCTGCTCGTCCTCGGCGAGCGACCAACGCCTCTCGATCATCCGCCTCACCGACAAGGGAGTTCGTTACACGCTTCCGCTGCTCGCACAGACCGCCGAAGTCGGCCATCTCGTTCTCTCGCCGCTAACGGCCCGCGAACAGCGCACCTTCATGCGCCTGCTGCAGAAGGTCGTCGGCACAAACACCAGCGGCATGGGTCAGGCCTCTGGTAGAAGGGAAGATGGGGCGGTCGCCGGCAAGATGTCGCGACCTCACCGCCCCGCGAGATCCTGGTAGATCACCTCGACCCAGAAACTGCGGATCTCCCCCGGATCTTGACGTTCGAAACGCGCCAACGCCCACCCCGTGTGGTGCGGAGCCGCGATTATTGAATGATACGACTAAGCGCGTTTACTTCGGGAGAGCTTCATGAGACGGGTGGCTTTGATATTCGCGGCCGCTATTGCGGCTTTCACGACTGCTTCGGCCGCCGAGAAGGCGATGACCGGCACCCAGCTAACCGAGCTACTTTCGGGAGGAATTACGATCAAGCTCGGCGGCCCCGGAATGGGGTACTCCGGCGAGTTGGTGCTCACCGCTGACGGCAAGGGCAAGGGTGAGGCCAAGACGGAGGACGGCAAGAACACCTTCGTCCTTGAGGGGATGTGGGAGGTCAAGGGAGACACCTTCTGCCGCAGGTGGGCGGCCTTTGATGACGGCAAAGAGGTCTGCGAGACGTGGATCATTATCGAACCGAACAAGGTCAGGGTGGCCGTCGACGGCAAGGATGTCGGCGTCAATTCCTGGGATTGAGCATACCGCGGGCGTCGACGAGACCTCAAAGCCGCTATCCGAGGTGCTGACCGACGCCGCTTATCAGCGCTGCTACGTCCACTTCCTCAGGAACGCCCTCGACCACCTGCCGTGCAAGCACGGAGACGACTGCCTGCAGGAGTTCGCTGGCTCTATGACCGACGCGATCTCGCCGAGGCCAAGGTCGATCTCGCCCAGTGGCTCGCCAAGTGGCAGGGCAAATACCCGAGGCTCACCCAGTGGGTCGAGGACACTATCGAGGAGACCTTCACCTACTTCCGGCTGCTAATGCGACAAGCACATGAAGTTGACCAACATACTCGAACGTCTCAACGACGTGATCGGGCGAAGGACCTATGTCGTGCGCATCTTCCCCCACCCCGAAAGCTGCCGGCGCCTGGTCAGGGCCCTCGCCGTCGAAACTCACGAGAACCGGATGAAGGCCAACCTCAACGAACGAACTCAGGGAGCACAAACAACCCGCCTGATGACCCGTCATCGACCGAGATTGACGCACAGAACCAAAAAGGACGTCAGATACCTCTTGTCGCCCGGATCGCCCGACTCTAGATCGCCATAACGGGACACCCACGGCGAACAATCCAAGCCGACAGTTCCGACTACCACCGGTGGAGGAGGAAAATGTGTAATTCGCTCCGTACGAAATGGATCATCGGCGCCCTTGTTGTTGTGTTCACGCCGCTTTCGCCCGCCCTTGCTGTGGACGATCCGTTGCCGGCCGGATTTGAAACTCAGCCCCTAGTCAAGTCGAGCGAGACCCGCGATGGTAATCCGATTATCTATCCATCAGGATCTCCCCAGGTGACCTCGGTTATTGGCACGATCGCTCCTGGTGGCCGCACACCGCTTCATGAGCATCCCGTTCCGACCTACGTCTATGTTCTGCAGGGTGTGATTGAGCTGAGGACAGAGGGCGGTGAGCCGTTCCAGTACAATGCAGGCGAAGCCTACATCGAGGCATTGAACCGCAAGCATCAGCTCTTCAATATTGGCGATGCGCCCGCCAAGGTACTAGTGGTTTTCATGGGCGAGGAGGGCAAGCCGACGACGGTTGCGGCGCAATAATCGCTTTCGCCGGCGCGGCCCGGGGGTCGCCTTGTCTAGCATGCTGTTGAAGAAGTCGGTCGCGGTCTCTCGGTTGGAGTGATTCACTCGGCTCCAGGTTGATTCGGAGGCGGGTGATGCGGGGCAACGACCCCGCGGAGCGCCGCCGAGTTGTGCAGATTGTGAGGCTGCCGGTGGTTGGAAAGGCGCTGTAGAGTTCCGGCGAATGCCCGGCCTTTGGGCAATTCCCGCCTAGAAAAGCCCGTTCTACACCGGTAGCCGATCGACCAGGTTCTTGACGTTCGAGACATGCCATCGTCCGCCACGCGCGGTGCGGACGCCGCGATTGTTCAGCGCCGCGGCAAGTCCACGAAGATCCCGGACGCCTGAGGCTCGCAGGGACACGATGATCGGAAGCACATTGGCTGCGAAGGCGGCCGCCTCTTCGATCTGAACCTGCCGCCCCAGCGCCGCCGCCTCGGCCGCGTTACTCCTGTTGCCGAGCCTTGCACCCTGCGCCTTCTTTGCTGCCAGAGCCGACCGGGTCCGTTCCGAGATCAGCCGGCGCTCCTTCTCGGCAAGGGCAGCGTAGAGGTGCAGCATGAAGGGGTCTGCATCCGCGCCAAGCTCGGCCACGATGAAGGACACCCGCTGAGCCATGAGACCGGCGATGAAGGCGACGTCGCGCGAGAGCCGGTCGAGCTTGGCGACAATGACCGGACACCTCCCGGTCTTGCCAGCCGCGAGCGCCGCGGCGAGCTGTGAGCGTCGCTCCAGGGCATCGGCGCCCTTGCCGGTCTCGACCTCGGTGAACTCGGCGATGAGGACGTAGCCCTCGGCCTCGGCAAACCGGGAGACCGCGGCCCGCTGAACTTCGATACCAAGCCCTGATCGGCCCTGCCTGGCGGTGGAGACCCGATAGTAGGCGACGGCATGTTGCATGGCGACAAGAACCCTCCGCTTCCGTACAGACAGCATACCACCGTTTGCCGTTTGTACGTAACTTAAGTCTATGATCTTACTATCATTTCTTCGGGGAAAGCGGGAGCAGTCGGACCCGGGCGCCGGCGGCCAGAAGCTCCCGGTGGAACCTGCGGCTCCAGTGATTGCGGAACTCTTCGAGCCGGGCCTCCTCCAGGGTGGCTGCCCAATAATGGATCTGCCCGGCAAGCCAACCGCATGCCGCCAGCCACAGAGCTGGCTCAAGGCCGAAGAAGTATGCCGCGGCGGCTACGAGCATGACCATGCCTGGCAGTTTAGTCGGGCCAGGCAGCGTCCTCCACCTGCTAATCCAGATCGCGATGAGCAGGCTTCAGGTCCAGCAGCGGCCGGCCACACAAGCCGTCCAGTTCCCGAATGCGCGCTTCGAGCTCCGCGTCGGTCCTGTCGCTGGCAGGCTTCATCGAGACCTCATGGGCCTGAGGCGCTTCGCGCCATCCAGGCTCTCACGCCGTCAATCTGGCCTTTTCAGACGCTCCACCATCTCCGCGAAGCCTCGCGCCTCAGCATGCTGAAGTGGCGTCACGCCATCGCGATCGGCCAGAGTCCGATCTGCCCCGGCGGAGAGGAGCGCGTCGAGCACGGCCTGGTGGTCCGGTCCGCCATCTCCGAGCACTACCGCCTCCATCACCGCGGTCCAATGCAGGTTGTTGACGTGATCGAGCGGTGCGCCCGCTGCAATCAGGCGCCGCACGACCTCGACATGGCCGAGATGCGCCGCGGCGATCAGCGCAGTGCCGTCGTAGGGGCTCGTCATGAGGCCCGGATCGTTGCCGAGATCGATGGCGAGCGACATCAGCTCGGGATCGTCGGCAACCGCCGCGATGGTCACGACATCGTAGGCACGATGTTCGAGCGCGTTCATGTCGGCTCCGGCCTCGGCCAGCGCGCGCAGCGCCTCATCCTCTGAGGCAAAGGCCGCAACATGGGCCGGTGTTCGGCCCTTCGAGTCGCGGGCATTCACGTCCGACCCCTCTGCAACCAGCCATTCGATCTTGGCAATATCGCCCTCGTGCGCGGCAATGAACAGCCCCTCGTAGGCTTCCAACTCGCGCGCGGATGGGGCGGTCTGTGCCGTTGCCGAGCTGGCAAGCCCGATCAGAAGAGCGACGAGGGGAAGCCGGGCCATGATGGAATCCTTCGTGTTGATTTGGCGGTGAGAGGGTCTGTGCGCCGTCCGCACGGACCCGGTGTGATTATTTCGCGCCGAAGAGGGGTCCGTCTGACGCGGGCGCCGGTGGCCGGTAGGTCCTGATGGAACCTGCGGCTCCAATGACGGCGGAACTCCTCGAGCCGGGCCCGCTTCTCGGCGGCTGCCCAACGGTGGGCGCATCCGGCAAGCCAAGCGCCTACGGCAAGCAATAAGGCGGGCTCAAATCCAAAGAAGTACGCCGCGGCGGCTACGAGCATAACCATTCCCGGCAGTTTAATCGGGCCATGCGGCGTCCTCCACCTGCTAATCCAGATCGCAAAAAGCGGGCTTCAGTTCCAGCAGCGGCCGCCCGAGCGCCGTGTCCAGCTCGCGAATACGCGCCTCCAGCTCGGCATCGGTCATCTCGCTGGCGGTCTTCATCGAGACCTCGTGTGCCTGAGGCGCCTCGCGCCAGCCGCCGCGGGTCTTCATCCAGAAGATGGCGGCGGTGACACACTGAGGACCTTCGGTGGTGGCCTTCCGGAACAGGAACTCGGCGACCTTGGCCGTGGCCTTGGTGGCGCCGAGGTCGAGTTCGTCGCGGTAGTGCTTCCGGAGGGTCTTGGGGTCGATGCCGACAACACGGGCAATGTGGAGTTCAGGAACGCCATAGGCGGCGAGCGCCTCGACCTGGCGACGACCGCGTTCGTCGGGACGGTGGGCGCGGCGACCCATGTCAGGTCCCGACGTGTTCGAGCAGCGGTGGCCCCTTGGCCGCCGGCGGGCCAAGCATGTTGCCATTCGCGTCGCGCGGCGGCGGCGAGATGATGACGCGGTGGATCTTCATGATCGGACCGGCGTTGCCGACATGCTCCTGGACGGTAGTCTCCTTCCATCGGGCCCGGGTCTTGAGCCAGAAGATCGCCGCCGTCACTGCCTCCCGGCCCTCGCCGGTGGCGCGCCGGTAGAGGTTCTCCGCGACCTTGGTGTTGGCCTTGATGTGGC
>JAGRKZ010000112.1 GCA_020442065.1 Bauldia sp. | reverse complement strand
CGATCGCGATCAGCCCGTAGATCGACCCGAGTGCCAGCCCATTGATGAGCTGCTGGACGAAATACTCCATCCCCCGCAACTGTCCCCTGCGCGCCCCGTTTCGGGGCATCGAAGTCCGGTTTGCCGGCTTCTCTTATCGTAATGGTTACCAAGCCCGGCAGGGCAATACAACGGCCGTTTGAACCGTCGACATTGTGAAATTCAGGGCTTCACCGGCGGAAGCTCGGGCGCGTCGAGGCCGGCGAACGGGCTCCGCCAGGCTTCGATCTCTTCGAGGCGCGCGTTCCAGGCCGCGATGTTGCGGTACTGCGCCAGCGGCAGCCCGGCAAGCCCCTGGAAAGGCATAACGCACGCCATGCGGAAATCGGCATAGGAGACGGAATCGCCGACCAGCCATTGCCGGCCGTCGAGATGGGCGTCGAGGATCGGGGCGGCCGCCGCGAGCTTGGCCAGTCCGTCGTCAACCACGTCCTGGCGTGTCGGGCCGAGATCGTAGCGCCGCTTCGTCACCCGTTCGAAATGCACCATGTCGCAGGCCCGCACGAAGTTCCATCCGGCCCAGCTCAGCCAGCGGATCATGTCGGGCAGCCCGTCGCCGCTGCGCCAGAAATCCGAGCCCACCATCTGGGAGAGGCGGCAGGCGATGGCATCGGCCTCCCACAGCGCATTTCCGCCCTCGACCAGGATGGGAAGGCTGAGATTGGGATTGAGCCGCCGGAAGCGCTCCTGCTGGTCGGGGGCGAACGGGGCGGCGAAACGGTACTCGACCGGCGCATCGAGATGGCGCGCCACCGCAACCGCAAGCCGGGGATTGTAGTTGCGGCTGAAATAGAGCGTTGCGGTCTCGGAGTCCTGCTGATGTTGTACGTATGGGTCCTTCTGCCGGTCGGGCCTCCGACCTCCGGCAGTCTTTGTCGTTCCGACGGTAGGCGGGGCGCGCCGAGTAGGGTCAGCCCGGGCCCGGCTTTGCTGGCCCTTCGTCTTCTTCGGGTTCGCTGGTGGCGGTCGGGTCGAGGGACGCCGCGGCGTTGTCGGCCGCGTCCGCCGGCGTCGTCGTCGCGTCCGCAGTGCCCGCCACGACCTCCGCCGTGGTCAGCGGGTCGGTGACGGCGGCCTGGAAATGCGTCGCCTCTGCCGGACTCCCGTCGTCGGCCGCGTCGTCATCTTCCATCGGCTCGGGCGGGCCGGCGGGACCGGCATCGTCGGACGTCGCCTCGCCTGCACGCGGGTCGAGCACCACGCTTTCCGGGGTGGCCCCGCCCTTGGCAACGGAGACGCCGCGGAATGCCGGACCCTGCGGCGCGCCCCGCTGCGTCATCCGGAAGAGCGTATAGGCGCCGAGGAGGACATGGGCAAAGGCGGTGAAGGCGAACAGCCCCTCCGGCATGAAACTCTGCATGGCCTGGGCGGCGATGATCGGTCCGACCATCGTACCGAAGCCGAGGAGGAGCAGGAGTCCGCCGGCAATCTTGACGAACTCGTCCGGGGCGGCGAAGTCGTTGGCGTGGGCGACGGTGATCGCGTATTGCGGGTAGATCATCGCGCCGAACAGGACCGCAAGGCCGATCACCAGTTCCGGCGTGCGTGGTTGCAGGATGACGATGATGAGGGCGATGGCGATGGCGCCCCCGCAGACCCCGACCAGAACCTTCCGCCGGTCCATCCGGTCCGACAGGCGGCCGAGCGGAAACTGGATCAGCGAGCCTCCCAGCACCGCCCCCGCCATCAGCAGCGCAATCGTCGGGATCGGCATGCCGATCCGCTGCGCGTAGACGGCGCCGAGTGTCCCGAACGCGCCGTTGACGGTGCCGATCAGAAAGCAGCCGACGACCGCGACGGGCGAGTTCCGGTAAAGGCGGCGAATATCGAGACGGGCGGTCTTGAGCGGTTGCGGATGCTGCGCCGTCGAGAGCGCGGTGGGGAGGAGCGCGAGACAATAAAGGATCGCGCCGATGGCGAAGAAGAAGAACTCCTTGGGCGGGGTGATCACCATCAGGAGCTGGCCGGCGGTCGAGCCGGCGAACACCACCATCTGGTACACCGAAAAGATCGTGCCCCGGTTTTCCTTGGTGGCGCGCTCGTTGAGCCAGGATTCGACGATCATCGCCGCCCCGGCGAAGCAGAAGCCGGTCAGCGCGCGAAGCGCGATCCATGCTTCCGGCGAGATGATCAGGAGATTGAGGAGGATGGTGATGGCGGCGACCGAGGCCATCACGCCGTAGCTGCGTACATGGCCCACTCGCCGCACCACCTGCGGCATCGCGAGGCAGCCGGCAAGGAACCCGACCGACCAGCCGGTGCCGATCAGGCCGAGCTGAACGGTGGTGAAGCCCTGGATGGTGCCCTCGATCGGCAGAAGCAGGCCGTGCAGCCCGCCTGCCATCAGCAGGAAAGCGGAACTGAGCAGAAGGCCTGCAATGGGGAGGAGGCTCGACGCCATCAGGCCCGCACGCATGAATCGCGAAAGGAACCCGACCTTGCCCCTCGTAGCGAGGCAAAATCAAGGACGTGACGCGCTTGCCGGTAACAGTCGGTTACGCCGCGACCGATTCCGATCCGGCTCTCATCAGGGCACGGCAGAGGGCGGCGGCACAGGGAGCCGTGACGTCAGTAACAGGCCCGACCGACGGCTGTTCCAAATACCGGATCGGTCCCATAGCAGGCGCGTCCGGCAGGAATGCCGGGGGGATAGGGGCCGAGCTTGCCGACCGGCGTGCAGCAGTATCTCGCCAAACCACCGCCGCCATCACCGCCGTCATTGTCGCCGGCGATCCTCTCGACGGTCCAGGATTCGGACCAATTCAAGTCTCGGCGAAAGTCATCGAAGGCGATTTCGTACTTAAGGTTGCGCACCGCGCTGCCGCCTGCCGCGACGTAAGGATCCCAGCCGTTTCCGAAGGACGTGTAGGGGAATGGATCGTTGACGAGGAGCGTGTCGCCGTCATCGCGATAACCCACGATCAGTGCCACATGAGCGGCGCCGCCCCGGAACGCTCCGAGATTCTGCCCGGGACTGATGCCGGCGACCACGGGGTTGCCGTCGTCGATCTCGTCGAGGATCGTCTGCTTGGAGAGGGCCGTTCGGCGGTGCCTGGCTTCTATGCCGTCGTCGTATAGACCCTCCTGCTGCAAGACGTCCGGATAGAGTTCGAGCATGCTTGTCAGTCGCGATGCGGTTCCGGCAGGTTCGGTGCATCGTCCGCAATCGAGGTTGCAGACGGGATTTGCCAGTCCGTGGAGTGCGACGACGCCGACAATGCCGCACTGGAAGATGCCGGCAGGGTTCACGTCGGGAACGTCATAGTGCTCGAAGATCATTTCGCCAACGGCGAGCCAGCACCACACCGGTGTACGCTGCTGGACGGGTGTAATGTGCAGGTCCCGATCCTGGGAAGACGCACCCGTGCTGAAGGCGAGCGCAATCGCGAAAGCCGATACGAACAGCTTGTTCATGCCTGACCTCCCCTGCGACGCGCCGATCAAAGCCCATTTCGTTTGCCGGTGCAACTATCGCGAGAGTCTTCAGTGCGTAGACCTCACCCGGACGCATCTGGTCGAGCGCTCGGAACATGATGCCGTAGCCCTCGCCGCCTCGGAAGGGACGCGATCGTTCGCCTCCGCCGCCCGAGCGTGGGTCAAGCAGCGCCGTCGCCGATCTCGCCGATGAGCGGAATCAGGTCGCCGAGGTGGGCGAGCCGCCGGTAGCGGGGCGCGGCGAGCGGTTCTTCGTCGTGCTCGAGCGACCAGTTGAGCGCGTGCGGGACGTAGACGCCCCAGCTCCCGGCCTTGATTGCCGGCACGATATCGGAGCGCAGCGAGTTGCCGACCATCATGCTCCGCTCCGGGCCGTCGCCGTGCTCGGCGAAGATGCGGAGATAGGTGTCGGTGTCCTTGTTCGAGACGATCTCGACGGCAGCGAAGAGCTCGCCCAGGCCGGATTCAGCGAGCTTGCGCTCCTGGTCGAACAGATCGCCCTTGGTGATCAGCACCATGCGGTACTCCGCGGCGAGCGCTTCGAGCGTCTCGCGGACGTGGGGCAGGGTCTCGACCGGATGACGCAGCATGTCGCGGCCGGCGGCGAGGATCTCGGCGATCACCGACGCCGACACCTGCCCGTCGGTCACCTCGATCGCGGTCTCGATCATCGAGAGCGTGAAGCCCTTGATGCCGAAGCCGTAGAGGGCGAGGTTCCGCTTCTCGGCCTCGAGCAGGCGGGAGGACAGGACCTCGTGCTCGCCATGCTCGTCGAGCAGTTCGAGGAAGCGCCCCTCGGTCAGCTTGTAGAAGTGCTCGTTCTGCCAGAGCGTGTCGTCGGCATCGAATCCGATGGTGGTCAGGGTGTCGGTCATGCCGCACCGTTAGCAGACCCGGGCGCGTCGTGCCTATCGCCACCGCCGCCATCCTTGATCCGGGTCAAGGTGCCCGTCGGGCGCCCTGCGATGATGGGCGTCCCCGGACGAGGTCGGAGACCATGCTGTCGCGCCGCGCCTTCCTCACCCTCGGCCTTGCCGGCGTCGTGGTCGCGGGTGGCGGCTTGGCGTGGTCGTCCTATGCCTCGGCCATGCGGACGGCGCGGGACCGGGTCGCGCGGGGCAGCAAAACCGTACCGACTCGCCACGGCGTCATGGAATATGCGGTCGAGGGCGAGGGACCGCCGATCCTGATGATCCACGGCACCGGTGGCGGCTTCGACCAGGGCCTCGCCTTTTCGCGACGGCTGATTGCGGCCGGCTACCGGGTGATCGCCCCCTCGCGCTTCGGCTATCTCCGTTCCGAGATGCCGTCCGATCCGTCATCGGAGAATCAGGCCGACGCCTTCGTCGACCTTCTCGATGCGCTCGGGGTCGAGAGGGTGCCGGTGGTCGGCGGCTCGGCTGGGGCGCTGTCGGCGACCGCCTTTTCGCTCCGCCACCCCGATCGCTGCGCGGCGCTGGTCGCGCTGGTGCCGGCCTCCTACGCGCCGGACCGCTCGCTCGCGCCGCCGCCGGGCGCCCTGACCGAATTGATCATCACCCGCGCGCTCCGTTCGGACTTCCTGTTCTGGCTGGGACTTGCCACCGCCGGGAGCGCGATGACCGGGGCGCTGCTCGCCACCGATCCGGCGCTGGTCGCCGTCGCGAGCGCCGAGGAGCAGGCGCGGGCCAAGGCCATCCTTTGGGATATCCTTCCGGTCAGCGCCCGGGCTGACGGCCTTCTCAACGATGCACGGCTCTCCGGAAATCCCGCGCCGATGCCGCTCGCCGACATCACGGTGCCGACGCTGGCGATCTCGCTCGATGACGACCGCTTCGACACCATCGCCGCCGCCCGCTACATCGCCGCCGAGGTGCCGGGGGCGAAGCTCGTCACCTGGCCGACCGGCGGCCACATCTACATCGGTCACGATGCGGACGTCGCCGAGGCGATCGACGGCTTCCTTCGCGGCCTATGACGCGGCGCGAGGGCCGGCCTTGTCGAGGGCGGTCTTGAGCATCAGGAAGTCCCGCCAGGCATAGCGTTTCTGGAGCGGCTGGCGGAGAAGATAGGCCGGGTGCAGCGTGGGCAGGGCCTGGATGGTGCGCCGGCCGGTGTCGTAGGGGCGGAAGCGGCCGCGGAGCCGGAGGATGCCCTCGCTGGTGTCCAGCAAGGTGTGGGCCGCAGACTTGCCCAGCAGCACCAGAAAATCCGGATCGGCCAGCTCGATCTGCCGCTTGATGAAGGGCAGGCAGGCCGCGGTCTCGTGCGGGGCGGGATCGCGGTTGCCGGGCGGCCGCCACGGCACGACGTTGGCGATGTAGACCGATTGTCGGTCGAGGCCGATCGCGGCCAGCATGCGGTCGAGCAGCTGCCCCGAGCGGCCGACGAAGGGCAGGCCCTGAAGGTCCTCGTCGCGGCCGGGGGCCTCACCGACCATCATCACCCGGCTCCCGGGGGTGCCGTCGGCGAACACCATCTGTGTCGCGGTCAGGCGGAGGTTGCAGCCCTCGAACCCGGCCAGCGCCGCGCGGAGCTCCTCCAGATTGCTCGCCGCCCCGGCGACGGCGCGGGCGGCCCGGGCGGTCTCCTCGAGGGGCATCGGTGCCGTGGCGGCGGCCGCGATTCGCACCGACGCGGTCGCCTCGCCCCGCGAGTCCGGCGGCGGTGATGACGGTGCCCGCGGCGGGGGCGCAGGCGCGGCGAGACGGTCGGTCGGCGTCTCGTCGAGCGCCACGTCGACGCCCATTTCCGCGTACCACGCGATCAGCTCTGCGGCGTCGGTCGCCGTCGGCGGGTTCATCCTGACCTTCCCATCACCATCACCACCCGCGACCGGGCGCGGCGTCCGCCGGAGAGTAAGCGCGTCGAAGCGCGCGTGCCAGACGCCTTGCGCGCGCCAGACATGCTCGAAACGCCAAACCCGGCGACGCGGTCGCGTCGCCGGGTTGTCGTCGCCCGGCCGGGGGGAAGAATGGCTGGCCGGCGAAGCCTTGCTCACGCCGCCTTGTTGATGGCGGAGACGGCGAGGTTGGTCAGCTTGCTGTTGGCCGCCTTCTCCTGGTCGAGAATGCCGGTGAGCAGCTCGTGCGCTTCGTCATGGCCGAGCACCTTGGCCCATTCGCGGAGCGAGCCATAGCGGGCGATCTCGTAGTGCTCGACCGCCTGGGCCGCGGCAAGGACCGCCGCGTTGAGGGCAACCGCGCCGTCGGCCTCGTCGATGATGCTCTCCGTCTCCTTGATCAGGCCCTCGATCGCATCGCACTTCTCGCCCGCGGCCTTCTCGCCAATGGACTTGAAGACCTGCTCGAGGGTCTTCACCTGGCCCTTGGTCTGGTCGAGGTGCTCTTCGATCGCTGATTTCAGCGGCTTGCTGGATACCGCCGCGATCATCTTCGGCATCGCCTTGGTCAGCGTCTTCTCGGCGTAATAGATGTCCTTGAGGGTATGCTTGAAGGCGTCTTCGAGGGTCTTCACGATTCGGATCTCCATTGGTGGAACCGCCGTCTTGAACGCGGAGCTGGTGATCTTGTTCCTTCACGGACCTCGAGCCGCACGCTTGGCGCGCTTTCGCGTCGGGTCGTGAAGATGTAGGTCTTCGGGATGATCAAGCGTTCGCCCGGCAACGTCGAACGCGGCCGCGCCGCCGTCGCAGCGCGGGCCTGGGAGGATGCGTTCCACGCCCTCGAAGCAGCGCATCGCGAGGGTCTCCTCGACAATGCCGGCATGGAGCAGCTCGTCCTTTCGGCGGGACTGACCGGCCGCGACGGCGAACTGGTCGGACTGCTCGAGGAACTACACCGTCGCTACATGCAGGCGGGGGACTGCCGCGCCGCCGCCCGCGCGGCGTTCTGGCTGTGCATGCGCCTCAATGGCCTCGGCGAATCCGGCAAGGCGAACGGATGGCTGACGCGCGCGCAACGCATTCTCGAACAGGACGGCAGCGACTGCGTCGAGAAAGGCTTCCTGCTCCTTCCCGTCGCCAATCGCAGCCTGATGACGGGGGACCTTGAGACTGCAATAGCGACCAGTGAAACGGCGTCAGCGATTGGCGAGCGTTTTGGAGAGCCCGATCTCGTTGCGCTCGCCCGCGGCGTGCTCGGCCGCGCCCTGGTGCGCCAGGGCCGCCTCGCCGAGGGTTTCGCGGTCCTCGACGAGACGATGGTGGCTGCGACGGCCGGCGAATTGTCCCCGATCGTGACCGGGCTGATTTACTGCGGGCTGATCGTCTGCTGTCAGCAGACCTTCGCGCTCGATCGCGCCCGCGAATGGACGCAGGCTCTCGCCGACTGGTGCGCGGCCCAACCCCAACTCGTGACCTTCACCGGCGCCTGCCTCGTGCATCGAGCGGAGATATTGCAGTTGAACGGCGCCTGGGGCGAGGCAATGAGCGAGGTTCGGCGCGTCGCGGAGCGTTTCGAAGCGGCGAAACAGGACGAGGCGGTGGGCGAGGCCGCTTACCAGGAAGGCGAAATTCACCGTCTCCGGGGCGACTTCACCGAAGCTGAAGATGCCTATCGCCGCGCCAGCGGCTTCGGCATGGAGCCGCAACCCGGTTTCGCCCTGCTTCGTCTCGCGCAAGGAAGGACGGCGGACGCCATGGCCGCCATGCGACGTCTTCTTGGCGCGACGCAATCGCCCCTCCAGCGGGCTCGCTACCTGCCGGCCGCCGTGGAGATCATGATCGCCTCCGGGGATATCGAGGCGGCGCGGGGCGCGGCCGCTGATCTCGATCGGATTTCTCGGGAGCTGGACGTCGAGCTGTTGCGCGCCATCGCCCTCCAGGCGACGGGTGCCGTCGCGCTCGCCTCGGGAGACCCGCGCGCCGCGCTCGAGCCGCTCGATCGCGCTTTTGCTGTCTGGCAGCGGTACAGCGCGCCGCATGCCGCGGCGCGAGTGCGGCTCCTTGTCGGCATCGCCTGTCGCGACCTCGACGATCGCGACGGCGCCGCACTTGCGTTTGAAGCGGCGCGGGCAGCATTCGCCATGCTGGGGGCGATGCCCGACGTCGCCCGGGTCGACGCGGCCGTCGACGATGGGGAGCCAAGCGATGCACGCGGCAATCGCCCGATGCGCGCCGCCGTGTCCCTGACAGCGCGCGAACGCGAGGTGCTCGGCCTGATCGCGACCGGGGTGACCAACAAGGCCATCGCGCGCGGGCTCTCGATCAGCGAGAAGACCGTCGATCGCCATGTCTCGAACATCCTCAGCAAACTCAACGTCCCGTCCCGCGCTGCCGCGACCGCCTATGCCTATGAACACGGCCTGGTCTGAGGCGCGGTGCGATCTTCGCGCCCGAGCGGTTGGGTAAGATCACCCATTCGAAAAGACGTCGCCGTGGGGAGGTTCCCCGAAGCGCGGGGCGCGCGCGCATGGCCCAATGGTCCCGACGCTGCATTTGCCGCAGCCCACACAGGAGGGAACCATGAACGCCTCTATCGAAGACGCGACTCTCCCGACGACGCATGCCCGCAGCGCCGGTGCGCCTGGAACCGGAGATGCTGCCGGCCGATATGACGTGATCGTGATCGGGGGCGGCCAATCAGGGCTTTCGGCCGGCTACCATCTCAAGCAGCAGGGCCTGTCTTTCGTTATCCTCGATGCCGCCCGCCGCGTGGGCGATGCCTGGCGGCAACGCTGGGATTCGCTTCGCCTGTTTACGCCGGCCCGCTTCGACGGGCTCGATGGCATGCCGTTCCCTGCACCGGCCAACCACTTCCCGACCAAGGACGAAATGGCCGACTATCTGGAAGCCTATGCCGCGTACTTCGCCTTGCCCGTGGTCAGCGCCGTGCGTGTGATGCGGCTGAGCAAGGCCGGCGAAAGCTTCGTCGTCGAGACGAACGGGCGACGCTTCGAAGCGCGGCAGGTCGTGGTCGCGATGTCGAAGTACCAGAAGCCCTTCGTGCCGGAGTTCGCCGGGATGATCGACCCAAACGTTCACCAACTGCACTCGGTCGACTATCGCAATCCGGGCCAGCTCGACGACGGCGACGTCCTGCTGGTTGGCGCGGCCAACTCGGCGGCGGAGATCGCCCGCGACCTCGCGCCGGGCCGGCGGGTCTACGTCTCCGGCCGTCATCCGGGGCACGTGCCCATGCGTATCGACAGCGGGGTCGCGCTTAATGTGGTGCTGCCCCTTCTGTTCAGGATCGTGTTCCACCGCATTCTCACGGTCGACACGCCGATGGGCCGCAATGCCCGCCAGAAACTCGAAGCGGGCGGGGCACCCCTGATCCGCGTCAAGCCGAAGGATCTCGACGCGATCGGCATCGAGCGGGTGGCGCGGGTGGCCGGTGTCAGGGACGGCAGGCCGCTCCTCGAAGGCGGCGTGACCCTCGATGTCGCCAACGTCGTCTGGTGCACCGGCTTTACGCCGGGCCTGGATTGGCTCGACTTACCGATTTTCGATGCCGAGGGCCACGTGGTGCAGCGGCGGGGTGTCACCAACGTGCCTGGGCTCTACATCCTGGGACTCGGCTTCCTCTACTCGTACTCCTCGATGATGATCCAGGGCGTCGGGCGCGACGCGGCCTACATCGTCGGTCGTGCGGCCGATCGCGCAGCGGTGCATGACGAGCGCTCCTGACACGATCGGTCAGTAGTGCTGCCCTGTCGTGCGGAATTCTCCCGGGCGGTTGTCGAGCGGGCCTTGATCCGTTCGTCGCTATTTCGTACTTGGCCTGCCCGGCGGCGTACCCATATGGGACCGACACCGCCCCGGCGTTCCCACCGAGGATTGCGCCTCCATGACGTCCATCATCTCCGTCTCAAACCTGTCGAAGACCTACGACACCGGCTTCAAGGCGCTGAAGAACATCAATCTCGAGATCCGCAAAGGCGAGATCTTCGCGTTGCTGGGGCCGAACGGCGCCGGCAAGACGACGCTGATCTCGATTATCTGCGGCATCGTCAATCCGGGCGAGGGGACCGTCACTGCCGGCGGCCACGACATCGTTCGCGACTATCGCGCCGCCCGCGCCCTGATCGGTCTGGTGCCGCAGGAGCTGACGATCACGCCGTTCGAGACCGTCTTCCACACGGTGAGCTTTACCCGCGGCCTGTTCAACAAGCCGCGCGACCCGGCCTACGTGGAAAAGGTGCTGCGCCAGCTCACGCTGTGGGACAAGAAGGATTCGCAGATCATCACGCTCTCGGGCGGCATGAAGCGCCGGGTGATGATCGCCAAGGCGCTCAGCCACGAGCCGCAGATCCTGTTCCTCGACGAGCCGACTGCCGGCGTCGACGTCGAGCTCCGCCGGGAGATGTGGACGGTGGTGCGCGGCCTGCGGGAGTCCGGGGTCACCGTTATCCTCACCACGCACTACATCGAGGAGGCCGAGGAGATGGC
>JAGRKZ010000111.1:33762-34027 GCA_020442065.1 Bauldia sp. | reverse complement strand
ATATAGCCGAAGACCGGCTTCTTCGATAAGGTCGAGATCACCTGGCTGATGATGCCGAAGCCCGGCAGGATCAGGATGTAGACCACGGGATGGCCGAAGAAACAGAACAGGTGCTGGAACAACACCGGGTCGCCACCCTCCTCGGGTTTGAAGAACGCGGTGCCGAAATTGCGGTCGGTCAGCAGCATCGTGATCGCGCCGGCCAGCACCGGGAGCGACAGGAGGAGGAGAAACGCCGTCACCAGCACCGACCACACGAACAGCG
>JAGRKZ010000111.1:0-33705 GCA_020442065.1 Bauldia sp. | reverse complement strand
CGCCGAGGATCGACGAGGCGCCGGCGATATGGAGCGCGAGAATGGCGAAATCCATCGCCGGGCCAGGCTGGCCCGAGACGGACGAAAGCGGCGGGTAGATCGTCCAGCCGCCGCCCACGCCGGTAGCGCCGGGCGCGCTCGGCATGAACATCGAGATCACCAGCAGCGCCAGCGCCGGAGGCAGGAGCCAGAAGGAGATGTTGTTCATGCGCGGGAACGCCATGTCCGGTGCCCCGATCATGATCGGTACGAACCAGTTGCCGAAGCCGCCGATCATCGCCGGCATCACCATGAAGAAGATCATGATGAGGCCATGGGCGGTGGTGAACACGTTGAACAATTCGGGGTCGCCGAAGATCTGCATCCCCGGATACATGAGCTCCATGCGCATCGCGACCGACAAGGCGGCGCCCACGATCCCGCTGACGATCGCGAAGATCAGGTACATCGTGCCGATGTCCTTGTGATTGGTCGAGTAGACCCAGCGGCGCCACCCGGTCGGGTGGTCATGGTGCGCGTGGTCGTGCGCCTCGCTCATGGACATTCCTGTCTCCTTCGTACGTCCGACCGCCGGTGCCCGGCACGCAGGGTCGGGATTTCCTGAACCTAGTTGCTCTCCGCCGGCGCCGTCTCGGCGCCCTCGCCTGCGGCGGGCGGCGACGCCCCCGAGTCGAGCATGGCGTATGCCGCATCGAGGTCGCCCGCGGCTGCCTCCACCCAGGCATCGAACTTCTCGGGGCTCACCGCCCGAATCGCGATCGGCATGAAGGCATGGTCGCGACCGCAGAGCTCGGAGCACTGGCCGTAGTAGACGCCTTCCTCGCGGACCATGAACCAGGTCTCGTTCAGCCGGCCCGGGATCGCGTCGATCTTGAAGCCGAGCGACGGCACGGCGAAGGAGTGGATCACGTCGGCGCCGATCACCTGCATGTCGATCACCGTACCGGTCGGTACGACCAACTGGTTGTCCACGGCGAGAAGCCGCGGCTGCGTCGCTGGATCAGTGATCTCGGCGTCGGTCAGCATCAGCGAATCGAATTCGACGCCCTCATGGTCGGGATAGGCGTAGCTCCAGAACCACTGGCTGCCGGTCGCCTTGATCGTCAGGGTCTTGTCCGGGTCGTAGTTCGGGACCGCCCGCGCCGGGTCGTGCTGGGCGAGCAGCAGTGCAAAGGACGGCACCGCGATGCCGACCAGGATCAGGATCGGCACGACGGTCCAGATCACCTCGATGAGGGTGTTGTGGCTGGTCTTCGACGGCACCGGATTGCGCCGCGCGTTGAAGCGGATCATCACCACGACGAGAAGCGACAGGACCAGAAGAACGATCAGCGACATCAGAATCAGCGTGCCGTTGCTGAAGGCGTGGATCATCTCCATGATCGGCGAACCGGCTGGCTGGAGGTTGACCTCCCACGGCTGTGGCTGGGCCGCGGCCACCGGACCCGCCGACGCTGCGCCCAGCGCGATGCCGCAAAGCACCGGCACCGCGCGCGGCCACGAAATTGCCTGCTTCAAGCTTCCCTCCTTGCCCCGCCGGGTGCAGTCCGTGTTCAGGCGACGAAACCTAGCACACAGCCGAACGACCGACAGCTATCGCCTGCGCGGCGATGCTCCGGTCGAGTCGTCTGTTGACACAAACCACAAGCGAATTTCGCCCGCAACGGAGGATGTTCGTGGCCGATGCGGCAAATCGCGCTATCCCGCCCTAATTCGGGCCTGAATCCGTTGGATTTTCGAAGGGGCTGGATTGGTGCAGGATGGAAGAACACGTGATTCGCCGTGGTCGTGCCGCTCTTCGGTACATGGTCCCGGCCGGGGCCGGGCTTGAGAGATAACACCAGGATGTACAACGATCTGGACGACAGGCGCCGCCACGACCAACGTGGCCGACAACCCCGCCACGAAGAGGGGGATGAGGGCCAGTATTACGAGGGTGGCGAGGATTACGGCGGCACCTACGCCGACGAGGCCCAGGGCGGTTACGCCCAGGCGGAGCACGGCCAGGATCACGGCCACTACCAGGACCCCCACGCCGGTTTCGAGGACGAGGTCCCGGAACCGCGCAGCCGACTGGTGCCGATCCTCACAATCGTGGCAGCCGTCCTGATCGTCGCGCTCGGGATCGGCGCAGCTCTCTACTTCCTCGGCATATTGGGCGGCTCGGATCCGACGGTTGCTCCGGCGACGGCCACATCCGACGCCGCATCCGACGCTGCCATCCCCCCGCCACCCGGCGATACGGCCATCCGCTCGGTCGAAGCCACGACGACCGGCCCGTCGCTCGCCGGCGACGATACCGCCGCCAATCCGGCGGTGCCGGACGCGGTGGTCTCGATCGCCCCGCCGGCCCAGGGCGAGCCGCCGGTTCGCTCGGTCCACGATGCCTGGCAGGTCCGCTGCGATACGCCGGCCGGCGCCCAGGAAGAGCAGTGCGTGCTCATGCAGTTCGTCACCGCCGAGGACCGCGAAAATGTCGGCCTCACGGTCATCGTCCTCAAGACGGCGGACCAGAAGGCGCGGATCATGCGCATCCTCGCCCCGCTCGGCGTCCTGCTGCCCTCCGGGCTCGGCCTCAAGATCGACGACACCGACATCGGGCGCGCCGGCTTCGTGCGCTGCTTGCCCAATGGTTGCGTCGCCGAGGTGATCCTCGAGGATCAGCTCCTCGGCCAGCTCGAGAAGGGCAAGACGGCCACCTTCATCATCTTCCAGACGCCGGAGGAGGGCATCGGCATCCCGATTTCGCTCGCCGGCTTCAGCGACGGTTTCACGTCGCTGCCGTAGGCACCACCGGCCGGTAGCGGGCCGACGCCGATCTGCTATGGATGACGGTCCCTAGTCCCGTGCCCGTCATCCATGATCGTCTCGCACAAGCACCGGTTCATCTTCGTCCATCTCGGTCGCACGGCCGGGCGCAGCCTCACCGCGGCGCTCTCCCCCCATTGCGGTAGGGACGACATCGTTACCCCGGCCGGCCAAGGCACCGGGCGCAACCACGAGGGCTTCCAGCGCCACTTCAGCGCGCAGCAGATCCGCGATGCGATCGGTCGCGAGACCTTCGACGCCTATTTCAAGTTCGCGATCGAGCGGAACCCGTGGGAGAAGATCGTCTCCCGCTACTGGGCCTATGCCGGCGTTCAGCACAAGCCGCTCTACAAGCGCGTCCCCGAATGGCTGACCGGCAAGCCCCTCACCTTCCGGCAGTGGTTCAACCTCCGTATCCTCCAGGCCCGCTTTCTCACCTTCGGCCACTACCGCTTTCCGCGTCACTACGACGACTACATGGAGGACGGACGGCCGCTGGTCGACTTCATCGGCCGGTACGAGAATCTCGCCGCCCATCTCGCGGTCATTTCGGAGCGTATCGGCGTGCCGATCGTCCTCGATGAATCGCGGGGCAGCAACCGCCACAAGGAGCGGGTGCCCTACACCGAGCTCTTTGACCCGCGCATGAACCGCATCGTCGAGGACTGGTACGCCAAGGACCTTGCCTTCCTCGGCTACCGTTTCGGCGAAGCGCCGCCGATGGACTACATGGAGTTCGACCGCGAGGCGAAGGAAGCGATCAACTCGCCGGTCTTAGAGCCCTCCAAGGGCTTAGCCGCTGACCGGCTCCATCCTCCTGACGATAGGTAGGTACTCGGCCACTTCCTCCAGAAGATCGCGTGCGTTTCCGTTCTGGTGCTCCCCAGGGAACCAGGCTGCTGCCATTCCAGGGAACCCTTTCCGTTTGTGTATGACAGCAAAGTTGCGACTCACTGCAGGCACAAGACGACAGTCTTGAGCTCGTGCTCTGGCAATGAAAGGCCGTGTGCCAGGCGATTCAGGAGGCATCGACCGAAAGACTGTGGCCCTATCGTAGAGACCAACAATCACCGGTCCCTCGGCCGGCTTCCGCTCTGTCCAGACGACCGTAATTCCTTCCACGGCCCCATCGAGCCGGCCTGCACCCAATTTTGATATGTTCAGGGTTCGCGTACCCTTTGGGATGCGTGAAGAACCTCGGCCTTCGCCCGAACGACCAACCGGGGCGTAACCTTCACACCACCCGTCGATATCCAGGAAATTCTCGGCTTCCACTCCCACGGCAGTCTTAAGGTACGCGTGCCCCCCTTCGGGTGCCTCCGTACCGTCGTATCTTTCGGTCCACCCAATGTGCAGAAAGACCGTTCTGGACCAATCCATCGCAACCCCCATCTCTCACGTTGCCAGTCTATCGAGCGAGTTAACCTGCAACCAGAGGGAGGCCTTTCAGTCGAGTGTCCATCCGGCACCGCTCTTGGAACCCGCCGCCAAATGCCACATATGAGCGGTTCGCTTGTCCCGACCGCACCCGAGGTGGCCCGATGTCCCAAAGCCCGCACTCGATCCTCGACCATGCCGGCCTCGACCGGGCGCGCGCCACGGCGCTGGTCGCCGACGCCCTCAACGGAGCGGACGACGGCGAGCTCTATCTCGAGCATGCGGTGTCGGAGGGACTGGTCTTCGACAACGGTCGGCTCAAGTCGGCGAGCTTCGACACCAGCCAGGGCTTCGGCCTCCGCGCCGTCGCCGGCGAGGCGGCGGGCTATGCCCATTCCGGCGAGATTTCCGAGCCCGCGATCCGCCGCGCGGCGGATGCCGTTCAGGCGGTCAAGACCGGCCATACCGGCAGCTACGCCGAGGCGCCGCAGCGGACCAATACCCGGCTCTATGGCGACCTGAGCCCGCTCGGGGCGCCGAGCTTTGCCGAGAAGGTGAAGCTCCTCGAAGCGATCGACGCCTATGCCCGGCAGAAGGACCCGCGCGTCCGGCAGGTCACGGCTTCGCTCGCCGGCTCGCACAGCACCGTCGAGATCCTGCGCGCCGACGGCAATCTCGTCCGCGACGTGCGCCCGCTCGTCCGGGTCAACGTCTCGGTCGTGGTCGGCGACGGCGACCGGCAGGAGAGCGGCTCGCACGGCATGGGCGGGAGGGAGGGCTTCGAGCGCTTCATCACCGCCGAGTCGTGGCAGGCGGCGGTCGACGAGGCGCTCCGCCAGGCGCTGGTCAACCTCGATGCGGTTCCCGCCCCGGCCGGCACCTTCGACGTCGTGCTCGGTCCCGGCTGGCCCGGCATCCTCCTCCACGAGGCGGTCGGCCATGGCCTCGAGGGCGACTTCAACCGCAAGAAGGAGAGCGCCTTCGCCGGACTGATGGGCCAGCGCGTCGCCGCCCCCGGCGTCACCGTGGTCGACGACGGCACCATTCCCAACCGGCGCGGCTCGCTCACCGTCGACGACGAGGGCACGCCGACCGGCACGACGACCCTCATCGAGGACGGCATCCTCGTCGGCTACATGCAGGACCGCCAGAACGCCCGGCTGATGGGGATGAAACCGACCGGCAACGGCCGACGCCAGTCCTATGCCCACATCCCGATGCCGCGCATGACCAATACCGTCATGCTGTCCGGCCCGTCCGATCCGGGCGAAATCCTCGCCTCGGTCAAGGACGGCATCTATGCCGTCGCCTTCGGCGGCGGCCAGGTCGACATCACCAGCGGCAAGTTCGTGTTCTCCTGCACCGAGGCCTACAGGATCGAGAACGGCAGGATCGGCCCGGCGATCAAGGGCGCGATGCTGATCGGCAACGGCCCCGACGCCCTCACCCGGGTGAAGATGGTGGGCAACGACATGGCCCTCGATCCCGGTATCGGCACCTGCGGCAAGAACGGCCAGGGCGTGCCGGTCGGCGTGGGCCAGCCGACGCTGCGCATCGACCAGGTCACCGTCGGCGGGACTGCGACGTAGGCTCAATCCTCCATCCGCTGCCGGACAGCGTCTCGGATTGCGATGGTGGGGCCGCAGGCCAGGCCGGCAACGGAGCGTTGCGCTCCTCGACAGCGTTCGGAGTGGCTACTAGGTTCTCGCAGCCAATGGGGCATCTTCGATGGCGGTCGAATCGCACGGCGTTGACCTGATCCCGGCCGTCGCCCTGCTCGGCGCGGGGGTGGTTGCCGTCCCCATCTTCAAGCGCCTCGGCCTCGGTTCGGTCTTCGGCTACCTGGTCGCCGGCATCGCCATCGGGCCCTTCGGCCTCCGCCTGTTCAAGGATCCCGGCTCGGTGCTCAGCGTCGCCGAGCTCGGCGTGGTGATGCTGCTCTTCATCATCGGGCTGGAACTGAAGCCGTCCCGGCTGTGGGCGCTGCGGCACGAGATCTTCGGCCTCGGCCTCGCCCAGGTCCTGGCCTGCGTCGCCCTCATTGCGGGCATCGCCATCGCCGTCGGCTTCAGCCCGCCGGTGGCGGTGGTGGCGGCGATCGGCCTCTCGCTATCGTCGACCGCGATCGTCATGCAGATCCTCGAGGAGCGCGGCGAGGTCTCCGAGCCGCACGGCCAGAAGATCTTCTCGATCCTGCTCTTCCAGGACCTCGCGATCGTCCCTGCCCTTGCCGTGGTCGCCTTTCTCGCCCCCGGCGGCGAGGATGCATCCGCCAACGACCGCCTGCTCCAGATCGCCGTCGCCGGCGGCGCCGTCGCCCTCGTCATCGTCGCCGGACGGTTCCTGCTCAACCCGCTGTTCCGCATCCTCGCCGAGACCCAGGCCCGCGAGGTCATGACTGCGGCGGCGCTGCTGGTCGTTCTTGGCGCCGCGCTGATCATGCAGGTGAGCGGGCTGTCGATGGCGATGGGGGCGTTCCTTGCCGGCGTGCTCCTGTCCGAGTCGACCTTCCGTCACGAGCTTGAGGCCGACATCGAGCCGTTTCGCGGCCTGCTGCTCGGCCTGTTCTTCCTCGGCGTCGGCATGTCGCTCGACCTGGCGGTGATCGCCTCGTCCTGGCCGCTGATCCTGGCGACCGTGGTCGTGTTCATGACGGTGAAGGCCGCCGGCATCTATGGCGTCGCCCGGGCCTTCCGCAACACCCACGCCGACGCCGTCCGGCTCGCGCTTCTCCTCGCCCAGGGCGGCGAGTTCGGCTTCGTGCTCTACGCCAATGCCGCGGCGAACGGCGTGTTCTCGTCCGAGACCACCGCCCTCCTCAACGCCGCCGTGATCGTGTCGATGGCGTTGACACCGCTCGCCCCGATGCTCATCGCGCGCCTCCTGCCCCACCGCGAGAACTTTGACGGCGTCGAAAAGGCCCGCGATCTCAACGGCAAGGCGCTGGTCATCGGCTTCGGCCGGTTCGGTCAGGTCGCCTGCCAGGCGCTGCTCGCCCGCGGCATCGACGTCTCGATCATCGACAACGACACCGACATGATCCGCGCCGCCGCACGCTTCGGCTTCAAGATCTACTACGGCGACGGCACGCGGCTCGACGTGCTCCGCACCGCGGGCGCCGGGAGTGCGGAGGCGATCCTCGTCTGCGTCGACAAGGCCGAGCAGGCCGACCGCATCGTCGAAATCCTCAAGGCCGAATTCGCGCTCGCCAAGGTCCTCGTCCGCTCCTTCGACCGCGGCCATTCGATCCGGCTGCTCAATGCCGGCGTCGACTACCAGATCCGCGAGACATTCGAATCGGCGATGCGGTTCGGCGAGGCGGCGCTCGTCGCCCTCGGCGTCCCCGAGGATGAGGCGGTGGAAACCATCGACGGCGTCCGCAAGCGCGACGAGGAGCGCTTCGCCCTCCAAATGGCCGAGGGCATCTATGCCGGCCGCGACCTCGTCGCCAAGCAGCGCGAGCCGACGCCGACGCCGCTGTCGCCGCCGAAGCGCGCAAGCCAGGCACTCACGCCGGAAACCGCCGTGGTCGCCGGCGAAGGATCGGAGTCGGCGGAGTCGGCTGCGGGCCGCTGACCGGGGCAATCAGCTGCCGGCGAGGACTTTCTTGAGGAATTCGCCGTGGTTGACCCCAACCTCCCTCGCGACCAGGCGGTTCAGGAGCGCATTCATCCGCAGGATCAGGTCCCGGTTTTCGTCCACAGCGGCACCGAGGTTGACTTGTTCCTCTGGATCGGTCTGGAGGTCGAAGAGCTCGATCTCGTTGCGCGCCAGCAGCGCCTCGAGGCTATCCGGCGTGTTGAAGTCGTCGGGCGCATAGTAGCGCGCGAACTTGTAGCGCCCTTCGAAGACGAAGCTGATGAAGCCCTTGCCGGTCATGTCCGGCATGGCTTCGCTGAATGGCGGAGCAAACCGGCCTTCCGCGATATCGCGGCAAACGCGCGTCATGTAGACGGCATCGACCGTCTGCAGGCCCACGTAGTTGAAGAGCACGGCCTCGCGAACCGCATCGGGCGGCGCATCCTCGGGCGCGGCGAGCAGCCTGGTGAAGTCGTGACCCGGAAGCCCTTCGACCAACGTCCTGCGGAGGCCCTCGTCGACGTTGGTCAGACCGACGAGGGTCGGAACCAGATCAATGTGGCTGGTGAGGGCGTGGCAATTCCTCCCGCCGGGATGCTCGGGGTGAACGATGACCGCCGGAACGTGGGTTTCCTGCTCATAGGGGAGCGGTCCCTTGCCGCGCAGTGCGCCGTGCGAGCCGCCGAGTTCGCCATGGTCCGCCGTGCGGAAGACGACGGTGGAGTTCCAAAGGTCCAGCGCCGTCAGCGTGTCGACCACCTCCTGGAGGTTCCGGTCGTTGTCGCGGATGAGGTTGAGGTAATAGCTGTAATAGGTGTTCCACATCGCGGTGGCGTTCACCGGGATTTCCCCGAGGAAGTTCGACCAGCCGATGCGATAGACGAGTTGCGCCCGGGGTCTGCCGGGCAGGTCCATCGGCTGCGCGTGGGTTGGCGACTCGGGGAAAGTCCACTGAGTGGCGAAATGGGTGTTGTCCGGCGGCCGTGTTATCCGCATCCCGACCTGGGACTCCTGCACCTTCTCTCCCGGCTGGTTGGCATCGGCATACATGATGTCGTGGGGCGACACGAAGCTGACGACGAGCAGCCACGGTTTGCCCGCCTGATTGATCGCCTGGGCATTGGTGCGCAGCCATCGAACGGCCTCGCCGGCCGTGTAGGTGTCGGTGTCGGAGGCCTGGTCAGGCGCCCCCACCTTGTCACCGTCAGGGGCGAAGGTGTCGAAGCCGTATTCCCTGAGCGCATCGGTGTAGTTGACGTCGGTCCTCGGCGTGATGATGTCCTTGCGAAGCTCAAACTTGCCGAAATAGGCGGTCTCGTAGCCGAGCTTCTTGAAGATCGTCCCCATGCTCGGCTTGTCGGTCGCAAGACTCGGCACGTAGCCGAGCTCCATCTGGTCGAAGACACCGTTCACCTGCGGCGGCTGGCCGGAGAACATGACCCCGCGCGATGGCGTGCACATGGCAGCGCCGATGTAGTGATTGCGGAATGTGGTACCGCGCCGCTCCAGCTCGTGGCGGCCGGGAACGGACCAATCCTCCACCGGCCTCAGATGGTAGGCCTCTTCGTCGGAGATGAAGAGCACCAGATTGTAGGGCCGATCGAGGGGTGTGTCGCGAGCGGCTGGGTAGGATTGGAGCGCGTTCACCGCGCCCTCGACATCTCCGGCTTGCGCAGCCTGGGGCAGCGCGCCGAGCGCCTCGGCGCTGCCACCGGCGATCAGCAGATCGCGTCGGCTGGGGCGTGGTTCCGGCGAGGATCGCCGATGTCCCGCAGTGGTGCTGTCCGTCATCCCGTCCACCGCCATGCCTTTTGGCCGCAAGCCAATCACGGTGGCCCTAACCGAAGGTTACAGATATCGGGACACACGACGGTCCGCGCCCGGCGAAGCCTCAGGGATGGAACCGCGACGTTTGCCAGCCCTCGCCGTCGCGGAGCTCCATCTCCCGCGTCCGCACCTCAGCGGCCGTAGTTCACCGTGAGCGTGGCGGCGCCGAGGGCGTTGGCGCCGACCATGTAGCCAACCATTGCGGCGCTGGCATCCACCGGCAGGTCGATGGTGTTGGCCTTCAGCGCGGTCAGCGTGAACACGTAGCGGTGCGCCGGACCGGGTGGCGGGCACGGGCCGAGATAACCGGGAGCGCCGGCATCGGTACGCATCTGGCGGGAACCGGCCGGAAGTGCATCCGCGTCGGTGCCGGCCCCGGCCGGAAGCGCGGTGGCGTCGCCGGGAATGTCGACCACGACCCAGTGCCAGAAGCCCGAGCCGGTCGGCGCGTCGGGATCGTACAGCGTCAGCGCAAAGCTTCTGGTGCCTTCCGGAGCGCCGCTCCAGGCGAGGTCCGGCGAGACGTTGCCGCCGCTGCAGCCGAAGACATTGGCCACCTGCGCGTCGGCGATACCACCGGCGAGGGCCTTGCTAGTGAGCGTGAAGTCCGCAGCCATGGCAGGCACTGCGGCGAGGGTTGCGAAAATGGCGGCGACCGCCGCACCCGATCTGTTCATGTCGGTCTCCTGATCGCTTCGGGCGGCCGTCGCGGACACCCGGGGGATGGCGGAGACTGTCACGCCGGGCTTGGGCTGGCGCTCCCCTGCCGATCATTCTCGGTGCCGCGCCGCTCAAAGTCGGGATCGCCGTCGCGCACCGCGTGCGGCGGGTGACCGTAGCGGTGCCGGAAGCGGGCGGCGAAGCGCGACGGGCTGCCGTAGCCGACATCAAGCGCGATCTCGGCAACCGGCCGGTCGCTCGCCTGCAGCATCACCAGCGCGGTCGCCATCCGCACCTCGACGAGCAGGGCGCTGAGGCTGGTTTCCTCCGCGGCGAGGCGGCGGCGAAGCGTCGCCTCGCTCATCGCCAGCGCTGCAGCGACCACGGGGCCGGACCACGGCCGCCCCGGATCGGCCGACAGAAGCTCGCGCGCCCGCTCTGCAGCCGAGCTTGGCCGCGGGCGCTCGAAACGGACTCCCCGCGCCGAGAGCCAGGCGATCGCCTCACCCATCCGCGCCGCCGCCACCGGGCCGGGCGTCCGCGCCGGCTCGAAGATCGCCTCTCCCGCCCGGACGAGCGCGTCGGCGAAGCCGGGCTCGAGCATGCCGAGGTGAACGGGCGCACGAATCGTCCGGCCCGCCTGAGATGTCTCGAAGAGCGCCGGGTCGGGCGCCAGCGTCAGCGCCTCATAGACGCCCGCGGCGTCGGCGATGTTGGTCACCTCGCCTGACAGTCCCGCCGGCAGCGCCACGGCGGCCCCGGCCGGGATCGTCATGTCGAAACCCTCGCCCCGGACCCGTTTCTCGCCGCGGCGAACAAAGCTCAAGGCCGGGCTCGAGACGTAGACGCCGACCAGCACCAGGGCCCGCTCCTGCAGAACCCGGAGCGCCGTGCCGGCGCTGGGGCGCGTTGCCATCCGGCGACCCTGCAGCTGCCCTCCGGCTTGCGTCGCCCGTGGCCCCGCGCCGCTCACGGGTAGAGCCGCGACGTCTGCCAGCCTGCACCGTCGCGGACGAACTTGAGGCGGTCGTGAAGCCGGAAGGCGCCGTCGGACCAGAACTCCATCTCCTGCGGCGCGATGCGGAAGCCGGACCAGTAGGACGGCCGGGGAATCTCACCGATGGCGTAGCGGGCGGTATAGGCGGCAACCGCCTTCTCCAGCGCGAAGCGCGATTCGAGCGGGCGCGACTGCTGGCTGGCCCAGGCCCCGATCCGGCTGCCGCGCGCCCGCGACTGGAAGTAGGCGTCGGCTTCCTCGGCGCTCACCTCGCTGACCGGCCCGCGCACCCGCACCTGCTTGCGGAGGCTCTTCCAGTGGAAGACCACCGCCGCCTTGGGATTGGCGAGGAGCTCACGGCCCTTGGCGCTCTCGAAATTGGTGAAGAAGACGAACCCGGCGGCGTCGAAGCCCTTGAGCAGCACCATGCGCACGTCCGGCAGCCCGTCGCCGTCGACGGTGGCCAGCGCCATCGCGGTGGGATCGTTGATCTCGGACGCCTCCGCTGCCGTAAGCCATTCGCCGAAAAGGGCGATCGGATCGGCTGCCTGTTCGAAGTCACTCTTCATTAACGAAAACCCTGCAGGGTTGATGGGCCGGAAATCCCAAAGGAGCACATCCGTGACGAGGTCCCGACCGGGTTGGCGACCGTCATATACCGCCCGCCGCGATCAGCGCCAGTCGCTTCCCTATTTCCGTGCGACGGTGGTGGCGGGTTTCGCGCTTGCCGGGGCCGGGTGCTCTGCCGCCACGATCGATCCGATCCGCACCGGCAGCGTGATCCAGACCACAGTTGCCGACAACGTCGACCCGTCCGATTGGGAAACCGTCCGGCGCACCCTCGCCGAGCTTGGCGGCGACGCCTTCGACCAGGCCTGGCGCAACCCCGCAACCGGTTCCAGCGGCACCCTCACCGCCATGGCTCCGGCGCCGCGCGGGGCCGAGCTCTGCCGGTCCTTCGCCACGACCGTCGCCGACTATCGGGGAATCCGCCGCTATCGCGGCGAGGCTTGCAGCGCGGCGGGCGCCGACTGGCGCCTGACCGGCGTCGTCCCGGAAGACAAGCAGCTGCTCTGAGCCGTCGGCTCAGCTCCGGGCGATGATCTCGCGGCCTTCGAGCCGCTCCACGCTCTTGAACACTCCGACCTTCCTGCGCCGGGCAAAGCGCGAACGGCGGCCGCCGAACGGCTTGCCGGCGCGGCGCGCCATGGTCTCGCGCGGGCTGATGCCGCAGGCCTTGCCCTCGACCGCGGTCACCCGGCCGTCGGCCTCGATGACCAGCAGCGGCAAGCCGAGCGTCTCGCCCCAGGTCGCCCAGTCGAGAGCGGCGTCCTCGGGCTTGTCTGCCATCAGGAGGCGGAGGGTCAGGGCGGGGTCGCGATGAAGCAGCTCGACCACAACCCGGAGATTGTCCTCACCCTCGGTGTACATCCGGACCGCGACGCCGGAATAGGCCGAGACCGGAACGTCAAGAGTGGCGGGGATGCCGCTCAGGGACCGCCGCACCACGGCGCGGTCGCGGTCAAGGATGAAGGCGTCCTCGCGCTCGGCGTGGCGGACGGGAAGGGCGAGGGGGTCGAGCCGGAAGAACCGGCCCGACCCGCCGACGGCTCCGGCGGTCTGAACTGCGTGTCTCACTCTTTCGGCTCCCCGGGTCCTCTGACGGGACCTCGTTTGTCCAGGCGAGGATGCGCCGGTCACGCTTCCCCGCGGCTTAAGGAGCTCGGTTAAATTTGAGTGATTTCCGGGAGGGTTAGCAGAAGCTCACCAGACAGGGTTCACAGAACCTTGCCGGGATTGAGAATGCCGTTCGGGTCGAAGGCCGCCTTGATCCTGCGCATCAGATCCAGCTCGATCGGCGGCTTGACGGCGGCGAGCATGCCGCGCTTCAGGGTGCCAATGCCGTGTTCGGCCGAGATGGTGCCGCCGAGGTCGGCGACGATGCCGTGCACCCTCTGGTTGACCTCGTCCCAGCGCGCGAGGAAGGCCGCCTTGTCCGCCCCAACCGGCTGGCTGATGTTGTAGTGGATGTTGCCGTCGCCGACGTGGCCGAAGGGAAACGGCCGGGCGCCGGGGATCATCGCGGTCACTGCCGCGTTGGCCCGGCGGATGAACTCCGGCACCGCGGCGACCGGCACCGCGACATCGTGCTTGATCGAGCCGCCTTCCTCCTTCTGCACCTCCGACAGGGTGTGCCGGATGCGCCAGAAGGCGTTGGCCTGGTCGAGCGAGCGCGCCTGGACGCCATCCTCGACCACGTCCCGCGCCACGCCCTCGCCGAATATCGCCTCGACGGTCTGCTCGGCGTCGGCTTCCGAGCGCGACGACGACACTTCGAACAGCACGTACCAGTCGTGGACGCCGGCGAGCGGATCGCGGGTCCCGGGCACATGGCGGAGCACGACGTCGATCGCGATGCGCGGGATCAGCTCGAACGCCGTGAGGCCCGAGGCGGCCTGCGCCCGGGCAATGTCGAGAAGCGCCAGCGCCGCGTCGGGATCCTTGACCCCGACGAAGGCGACGCTGGTGCCGCGCGGCTTGGGGAACAGCCGCAGCACCGCCGCGGTGATGATGCCAAGCGTTCCTTCCGCGCCGACAAAGAGGTCGCGAAGGTCATAGCCGGTGTTGTCCTTGCGGAGCCTCCGCAGGCCCTCCCAGACCTCCCCGGTCGGCAGCACCACTTCGAGCCCGAGCACCAGGTTGCGCATGTTGCCATAGGCCAGCACCGCGGTGCCGCCGGCGTTGGTCGAGACATTGCCGCCGATCTCGCAGGAGCCCTCAGAGGCCAGCGACAGCGGGAACAGACGATCGGCGGCATCGGCGGCGGCCTGCGCGGCGGCGAGGACGACGCCGGCCTCCACCGTCATGGTGTCGCCGTCGGTATCGACCTCGCGGATGCCGTTGAGTCGGGAGAGCGAGACGATCACCTGGCCGCCCGAGGCGTCGGGCACCTGCCCGCCGACGACCCCGGTATTGCCGCCCTGGGGCACGATCGGCGTTCCGGTCTGGTTGGCGAGTCTCAGGATGTCGCTGACTTCGCCGGCGCTGCCGGGACGCAGCACCAGCGCCGTGCGACCATGGAACTTGGCCCGTGGCTCGATCAGATAAGGCGCGATCTCGGCCGGATCGCGCACGGCATAAGCCTCGCCGACGATCGCTGCGAAACGGCCGGCGATGTCCGGAGGAAGGCTGGGGGTCCTGGCGTCCATCTCGGCCAATCTAGCCCAAGACAGGCCCGGGTCCATGCCAGAATGCGGCGGACATCCGCATGAAGAACCCCGTGTCGAGGCCGGGGGCGTGCGGTGATGGCCTCGACACGGGTACCGTCGGCCGGCAGGGCCGGCGCCACGGCTCAGCTCATCGGCTTGGCCACGTGCCACACGTCGTTGACGCCCTCGCCGTTGACGTCGCCCGGCTTGGTGTCCTTGACGAAGAGGTAGAGGGGCGAACCCTCATAGGCCCACATCTTCTTCATCGCCCCGTCGGCGTCCTTGACGTCGACAATCGTCCATTCGCCCTCGGCCATCGCGCCGTCGGGAGCAAGGAACGGCGGCCAGGCGGCGATGCACTTGTCCATGCAGGCCGAGGCGGCGGCGCCCTTGGTATCCTTGTCGAAGGTGTAGAGCGTCATGCCGTTGCCGTCGACGAACACCGCGCCGAGGGCGGTGTCCATTGTCTTGGCGGGCTCCATCGCCATTGCCGTCGAGGCCATTGCGGTCAACACGGCGAGCGCTGCAATAGTCCGGATCATCGTCAATCTCTCCCGTCTGCTGGCGGCGCGACTGTCATGCGCCCGGACAGCAAACGCTCCGGCGCCGGATTTATTCGATCGCGTGTCATCTGCTCTCGCAATTGTGCCGCGTGCCGCCGTCCTTGAAGCGAACCGAGGCTCGTGCGATAGAGGCCCGCTCCCGGCGAAACAAACATCAGGGCTGTTCAGATGGCGATCACCGACGCACTCATGAAGGGCAAGCGCGGCCTAGTCATGGGCGTCGCCAACAATCGCTCGATAGGCTGGGGAATTGCCAGCGCCTGCCGGCGCGCCGGCGCCGAACTCGCCCTCACCTATCAGGGCGACGCTCTGAAGAAGCGGGTGGAGCCGCTCGCCGCCGAGATCGGTGCCCATGTCGTTGGCCATTGCGACGTCACCGAGCCGCAGACCGTCGATGCCGTTTTCGCGGAAATCGGGAAGCTCTGGGGCGGTCTCGACTTTCTGGTGCATGCCATCGCGTTCTCCGACAAGGACCAGCTCACCGGCCGCTACGTCGACACGACCGCGGACAATTTCACCAAGACGATGCTGATCTCGTGCTACTCGCTGACCGCGGTCGCCCAGCGGGCCGAGAAGCTGATGACGAGTGGCGGATCGATCCTCACCCTCACCTACTATGGTGCCGAGAAGGTCATGCCCCACTACAACGTGATGGGCGTCGCCAAGGCCGCGCTCGAGGCGAGCGTGCGCTACCTTGCCGTCGACCTCGGCGGCAAGGGTATCCGCGTCAATGCCATTTCCTCCGGTCCGATCAAGACGCTGGCCGCCTCCGGCATCGGCGATTTCCGCTACATCCTGAAGTGGAACGAATTGAACGCTCCGCTCAAGCGCTCGGTCGATCTCGACGAGGTCGGCGAGGCCGGCGTGTTCCTGCTCTCGGACATGGGCCGCTCGGTCACCGGCGAGGTGCTTCACACCGACGCCGGGTATCACGTCGTCGGCATGAAGGCCGTCGACGCGCCCGACATCGCCACCGTCATCAAGGACTGACTGGGGCCAGGGGGCTCCCGCCGGTCTCTGGCTTCGCGTCGCCGAGACAACCGGCGCCGGCCAGCGCGGCGCGAAGCGCTTCGTCGAGCGCGGTGTGCGGCTCCGCCCCGAGGAAGGCGACGAGCTTGCGATTGTCGAGGCGGATCGGCTCGCGCCAGAGATAGCGCATCTCCAGCACCTCCCGGGCGAAGGTGACGAAGGGCGAGATCGCCACCATCGCCCACCACGGAAACCGCCGCACCGAGCCTTCGGGATGCCCGGCGACGCGAAGCGCGGCCCGCGCCATGTCGGCGTTGTCGTCGAACCAGTGCCCGCCGACGTGGAACACCGCGAATGTGTCGATCTCGTCCGCCCGTTCGATCAGCCGCGCCATGGTCTCCGCCACATCCGGCATGTAGCCCCAGGCGTGACCGACCCCGGCCGACGCGGGGTTCATGATCGAGCGGAGCGGTCGACCCTTGCGGATCATGCCGTCGGTCAGCCAGCTGTTGCCCGGGCGCGGTCCAAAATAGTCACCGGCGCGGACGACGATGGTCCGGACGCCGCGGCCGGCGGCCGCGGCCAGCCTCGCCTCCATCTCGACCCGGATCCTGCCCTTGCGGGTCAATGGCCGCTGCGGCGATGTCTCGGCGAGGACGGGGAACGCATCGGGGCCGAAGTTGTAGATGGTGCCGGGAAACACGATCAACGCGCCGACAGCTTCGGCGGCGGCGATGGTGCTGTCGAGCATCGGCAGCGCAAGCCCCCGCCAGTTGCGATAGCCGGGCGGATTGGCGGCATGGACGATCACCGATACCCCCTCCGCCGCCCGGCGGACATCCGCCGGGTTCATCGCGTCGCCCTTCATCTAGGCGATGCCCGCCCGCGCACCGGGCCGCCGCGCGGCAGCGTCCGGGTCACGGTTGAGCCCGATCACCTGCCAACCCCGGCGTAACAGCGCCGCCGCGGCCTCGCCGCCGATCCCGCCGGTCGCCCCGATCACCAGGGCCCTCTTCTCGGTCTCGCGCATCGTTCCTCTCCTGTCTCTCGATCTCGAGCGCGAAGATGCCGTTAGATTCTGACATTTGAAATTGCATATATGAGTGGATCATCCATACAATAATGCATGTCATCCACCGAGCCCGACTGGACGCTCTGGCGCTCCTTCCTCGCCGTGATCCGCAGCGGCAGCCTGTCCGCCGCGGCCCGCGCCCTCGGCCTCACCCAGCCGACGTTGGGCCGGCACATCGCCGAACTCGAGGCCAAGCTCGGAATTGCCCTCTTCACGCGCTCGCCCGACGGCCTCACGCCGACGGCGACCGCGGTGGACCTCACGCCCCAGGCGGAGGCGATGGCGGCAACCGCGGCGTCGCTGCTTCGGCTCGCCTCGGGCGAAGCTGAGGAGGCGCGCGGCGTGATCCGCCTCACCGCCAGCGAGATCGTCGGCGCCGAGGTCCTGCCGCCGATGCTCGGCGCCTTCCGCGACGCTCATCCCGGCGTTTCGGTCGAGTTGGTGCTCTCCAACGTCACCGAGGACCTGCTCCGCCGCCAGGTCGACATCGCTGTGCGGATGGTGCGCCCGACCCAGGCGGCGCTCGTCGCCCGTCGTGTCGGCAGCACCCGCGTAGGCCTTTACGCCCACCGCCGCTATCTCGAAGTCCACGGCATCCCGCTAACCATGGCCGACCTCCGCGACCACGCCACGATCGGCTATGACACCGAGACGCCGGCCATTCGCGCGCTGCTCGCGACCGGCATCCCATTCACGCGAGACGTGTTCGCCTTCCGCACCGACAGCGACCTCGCCGCGCTCGCCATGTTGCGCGCCGGCATCGGCATCGGCGCCTGCCAGGTCGGTATCGCCCGCCGCGATCCCGACCTCGTCCGCGTCGTGCCGGACGGCCTCGCGCTCGACCTCGAGGTCTGGGTCGCCATGCATGAGGACCTGCGCCCGATCCGCCGCATGCGGCTGATGTTCGACCATCTCGCCGAGCACCTGTCGGCCTATGTGGCAACCTCACGCGACTGAACCGACCGGCCCCACTTGCCCCCCGGCAGTCTTTCCATCAGAAACGGCAGGCCCAACGACGAAAGCTGCCATGCTTCCCCCGATAGTTTTTCTCCGCCACGGCGAGACGGCCTGGAATGCCGAGGGCCGCCTCCAGGGGCAGCGCGACATCCCGCTCAACGACCGAGGCCGCGCTCAGGCCCGCCGGAATGGCGAGGCGATCTTCGCCGCACGCCCGGAGATCGCCGGGTACGACTTTGTCGCCAGCCCGCTCAGCCGGGCTCGCGAGACCATGGAGATCGCCCGCCTCGCCATGCGCCTCGATCCGTCGGCCTACCGGCTTGAGGAGCGGGTCCAGGAACTCACCTTCGGGGAGTGGGAAGGCTTCACCACCGGCGCCCTCCGCGTCGCGTTGCCGGACCTGCTCCAGGCCCGCGAGCGGGACAAGTGGACCTTCGTGCCCCCCGGCGGCGAGAGCTATGCTCACCTTCTCGAGCGGGTGCTGGCGTGGCTGAACACGGTGGAAAAGCCGACCTTTCTTGTTTCCCATGGCGGGGTCGGCCGGGTGCTGCGCGCCCATCTTCTCGGTGTCTCGCCGCATCAAGCGGCCTCGGAGGACTTCCCACAGGATCGCGTCCTGATATTCGAGAACGGCGCGAGCGCCTGGGTCTGATTTTGCTGGGGCGTTTGACGCCTTCCCGGCGCGGGCCTAGAACCAGCCGCAGACGAAACCGGAAATCCTATGTCGCACAACACGTTCGGCCATCTTTTCCGCATCACCACCTGGGGCGAGAGTCACGGGCCCGCCATCGGCTGCGTCGTCGACGGCTGCCCGCCGCGCATCCCGATCTCCGAGGAGGAGATCCAGCACTGGATGGACAAGCGCCGGCCCGGCCAGTCGCGCTTCACCACCCAGCGCCGCGAGCCTGACGCTGTGCGCATTCTTTCAGGCGTCCTCGAGGACGAGGAAAGCGGGGAACTCCTCACCACCGGCACGCCGATCTCGCTGCTGATCGAGAACGTCGACGCCCGCTCCAAGGACTATTCCGACATCAAGGACAACTACCGTCCCGGCCATGCCGACTTCACCTATGACGCCAAGTACGGCATCCGCGACTGGCGCGGCAGCGGGCGGGCCTCGGCGCGCGAGACGGCGTCCCGCGTCGCCGGCGGCGCCGTCGCCCGCAAGGTCGTGCCGGACATGATCGTGCGTGGCGCCCTCGTCCAGATGGGGCCGCATGCCATCGACCGGACCAAATGGAGCTGGGACGCGGTCGACGAGAACCCATTCTTCTGTCCCGACCCCGACATGGCGACGTTCTACGAGACCTATCTCGACGAGGTCCGCAAGGCCGGATCCTCGGTCGGTGCCGTCATCGAGGTCATCGCCCACGGCCTGCCGGCAGGCCTCGGCGCGCCGATCTACGGCAAGCTCGACCAGGACATCGCCGCGGCGATGATGTCGATCAACGCAGTGAAGGGCGTCGAGATCGGCGCCGGCTTCGCCGCGGCGAGTCTGACCGGCGAGGAGAACGCCGACGAGATCCGGATCGGCGCCGAGGGCGAACCCGAGTTCCTCTCCAACAACGCCGGCGGCATCCTTGGCGGCATCTCGACCGGACAGCCCATTGTCGTCCGCTTTGCCGTCAAGCCGACCTCGTCGATCCTCAGCCCCCGGCGCACCATCAACAGCCAGGGCGAAGAGGTCGAAGTCTCGACCAAGGGGCGCCACGACCCCTGCGTCGGCATCCGCGCGGTGCCGGTCGGCGAAGCCATGCTCGCCATCGTCCTTGCCGATCATTATCTCAGGCACCGTGGCCAGATCGGTTGAACCCCGGATTTCCGAGCATGAGCAATAGCAGTGAACGCGTCGCGGCCGCCGTCCGCGCCTTCGGCGAGGGCGAGATCGTCGTCGTCACCGACGATGACGACCGCGAGAACGAGGCCGACCTGATCCTTGCCGCCGTCCACGCCACGCCGGAGAAGATCGCCTTCGTCATCCGCCATACCAGCGGCATCGTCTGCGCGCCGCTGACGCGCGACATCGCCCGCCGCCTCCATCTCGATCCGATGGTCGCCGACAACGATTCGCCCCACACCACCGCCTTCACCGTCTCCGTCGACTTCCGCCACGGCACCACCACCGGCATTTCCGCCGACGAGCGGGCGAGCACCATCCGCGCGCTCGCCAACTCCAATGTCGGTCCCGCCGATTTCGTTCGCCCCGGCCACATCTTCCCGCTGATCGGCCGCGAAGGCGGCGTGCTCATGCGGTCCGGCCACACCGAAGCCGCGATCGACCTCTGCCGCATGGCCGGCTTGCCGCCGGTTGGCGTGCTCGCCGAGCTCGTCAACGACGACGGCACCGTGATGCGCGGCCCGCAGGTGCTCGAGTTCGCCTCCCGCAACGGCTTCCGGATTGTCTCGGTCGCCGAGCTGATCGCCTCGCGCCAGCGCACCGAAAAGCTGGTCGAGAGGGTCGGCGAATCCCGTATCGAGACCGCCGCCGGCCCGGCCCGCGCCTATGCCTACCGCACCGAGTGGGACGCGAGCGAGCATCTCGCCGTTGTCTTCGGCGACATCGGCGACGGCCGCGACCTGCCGGTCCGGCTCCACCGCGAGGCGGTGATCGAAGACGTCTTCGCCGGCCGCAGCCGGCTCGACCGCATCATTGAGCGTTTCGGCCAGACCGGACGCGGCATCGTGGTGTATCTCCGTGAAGGGTCGGTCGGCGTCGCCGACAGCGGGGCACGCCCCCGCACGCTGCTCGGCGGCGACCAGCATGCAACGGCGGGCGAGCGCGATCGCGACTGGCGGCAGATCGGCCTCGGCGCCCAGATTCTCCGCGACCTCGGGGTCAGCTCGATCCGCCTGCTGGCCTCACGGGAGCGGCACTATGTCGGTCTCGACGGCTTCGGCATCGCCATCGAGGCGACCGAGATCGTCGATCCCTGAGGCGCGCAGCCTAAGGGGCGGCGTCGCTCGGCTCCTTGGCCGGCGCGCCCTGTCCTGAAGCCCCAGCCAGCCGTTCTTCGGCCGTGCGCCGGAACTCCGAGCGCTCGAAGACCAGCACGATCACCAGGGCCGCCGCGAACGGCAGGAGCAGGTAGAGCAGCCGGAAGATGATCAGTGCGGCGAGTACTTCCGCCTGATTCATGTCCTCGAGCCCGGTCAGGAAGACGTATTCCAGAACGCCAAGCCCGCCCGGGGCATGCGAGACGATCGCCATCGAGAACGAGGCGATGAAGACGCCGACCACGGTGATGAAGCCGGGATTGCCTTCCGCCGGCAGGCAGAAATAGATGATCGCCGCCGCGGCGAGGAGTTCGGCCGGCCCGACGATGAGCTGCCGGATCACCACCTTCGGCCGCGGGTAGTAGAGGTGAAAGCTGCCGATGGTGAGCGGCTTGAAGTGGAACAGCGAGCCGGCGAGATAGAACGCGACGATCGCGAGCAAGAGCACGCCGACCGCGATCGCAGTCCATTCCGGGACGTCGAAGTACCGCTGCAGGATGCCCGGCCTGAGCACCATGGAGAGGCCGCCGAGCGTCGCCGCCCCGAGGAGGAACGTGAACGAGGTGAGCCCGACCAGTACCGCAATCTCTCCGGCCCCCAGACCGCGTGAGCCATAGGCGCGGAAGCGGATGATCGTTCCGGAGAGCAGCGAGGCGCCGATGTTGTGCGAGAGCGAATAGGTCGTGAACGAGGCGACCATCACGAACATCCAGTCGATCTTGCGGCCGAGATGGATGAGGGCGATACGATCGTATTCGGCAAGGGCGAGATAGGCGACCAGCGTCGCCATCACCGCGAGCGCCCAGTGTGTGCCGGGGATCGCGGCGAAACTCTCCCAAAGGCTCTCCAAGGTGAGACCGCGCAGTTCCTTGTAGAGCAGCCAGCCGCAGAAGATGACGGCGATGACGCCCACCGTCGGCCAGAAATAGTGCTTGAACCTGCCCAGCCGTCCGAGAATCCCTTTCTTTTCAGCCTCCATGCGTGCGTCCAGAATCCCATGCCGTCGTCGCCGCCTGCATGTTGGCATAGCCGCGCCGCCGGCGCGACGCTTTCGGCCGCCTGCGACGATCGGACGGGATCACGTCCGCGAGAAGGTCGCCGCCAGCTCGAGGTCCGCCGTAAAGAGAAACTGGTCGACTGGCGTCACCCGCTCGAGACGGTAGCCGCCGTCGATGAGAATTCGCGCATCGCGTGCAAACGTCGCCGGATTGCACGAAATCGCCGCCACCTTCGGCACCCGCGACGCCGCAAGCGCCTCGCATTGCGCCCGTGCGCCCGCTGCCGGCGGATCGATGACAACCGCGGCGTATCCTTCGAGTTCGGGCGGTGACACCGGGTTGCGGAAGAGATCGCGCCGCCGGAGGGTGATTGCCTTGAGGCCCTTGGCGTAGCGGGCCGCCTCGTCGAGCGCGGCCAGCAGCGCCGGTTCGCTCTCGACCGCCATCACCGGAGCCCGCCGGGCAAGGCGCAGCGTGAACGTGCCGCAACCGGCAAAGAGATCGATCACCGGCGCGGCAGCACCGACGTGGTCGAGCACGATCGTCGCAAGAGCCGACTCCGCCGCCGCCACGGCCTGAACGAAGCCGCCGGCGAGAGGCATCAATGCCCCACCGCCGACATCGAGCTCCGGCCGCCGGTTGAGAAACACGGTCTGCCCGTCAAGGGTGAGCCGCGCGATGTCCGCCTCGGTGCCGAAGCCGCCGAGGGCCGCCATCGTCCGTCGGTCGGGACTCCCGCCGCCGGTGATCGCGATGTCGAGACCGTTGTCCGCGGCGAGCACGGCAAGGCGAACGACCCGCTTGGGCTTTCCGACGATCGCAGCGATCTCGCGGAGAAGGCCGAGGCGCGAGGCGATCGCGGTTGCGAGGACCGGGCATTCCTCGACCGCGACGATCTCGTTGCTGCCGCGCCGCTGGAAGCCGAGGACGGCGCCGCGGGCCGTCGTGACGGCGCTCAGCACGGCCCGCCGCCGGCTGCCGGGCGGCACCGCCACGACCGGATCGACCGGCGCGTCGATGCCGGCCTGGGCCAGCGTCGTCACCACCGCCGCGTGCTTCCAGGCGAGATAGGCGGGCCGCGCCATGTGCTGGAGCGAGCAGCCGCCGCAGACGCCGAAGTGCCGGCACGGCGGCGTCACCCGGTCGGGGCTCGCGGCCTCGACTGCCACCAGCCGCGCCCGATTGCCCGCCAGCGCCACCGTCACGGTTTCTCCCGGCAGCGTGTACGGCACGAACCGCCGGCCCGCGCTGGTCTCGGTGATGCCGTCGCCGGCATGGCCGAGCGCCTCGATCCGCACCATCTCGGTCATCGGTGCGCTCCGAGCACGAACTCGCGGTTGCCGTCGCCGCCGGGGACCGGCGAATCGACGATGGCATCCACGGTCCAGCCATGGGCGTGGGCGAGCCAGGCTGCGGTATCGTCGGCCGCCTGGCGCGCCAGCGCCGCATCGTGGACGATGCCGCCCTTGCCGACATGCGCGCGGCCGACCTCGAACTGCGGCTTGACCAGGAAGACCCCCCAGGCTCCCGGCCGCGTCAGCGCCAGGGCCGCCGGCAGGACGAGGCGGAGCGAGATGAAGCTCACGTCCGCAACGACTGCGTCGAGCGGCTCGCCGATATCGCTTGGTGCGAGGTCGCGGGCGTTCAGCCCCTCGCGGACGACGACCCGCGGATCGCTGCCGATACGGGGGTGGAGTTGGCCATGGCCGACGTCGATCGCATGAACGCGCGCCGCCCCGCGTTCGAGCAGCACCTCGGTGAAGCCACCGGTCGAGGCGCCGATGTCGAGGGCCACGCGTCCGGCGGGCGAATAGCCAAAGGCGTCGAGGCCGGCGACCAGCTTCAGAGCCGCCCGCGACACGTAGCGGCCGGCGGGATCGTCGAGTGCGATCTCGGCGTCGCCGGCAACCGGGGTTGAAGGCGTCGTCGCCACCCGCCCGCCCACCATGACGCACCCTCTCAGGATCGCGTCGCGCGCCTTCGCCCGCGACGGAACAAGGCCGCGCGCGACGAGGGCGAGGTCGAGGCGTGCACGGTCCGTCATCGCGCCCCCGCCAGGAGGAGCGCGGATCCGGTCATGTCGGGGCCCGAGGCGATCGCCATGCCGCCCCTATAGCATCGAACGGTCGGCAACGGGGCGGCGCAGCCCGCACCCGCTCCCCGTTCACGACGATTCGATCAGCCGCTTGAGCTTGGCGAGCGCGGTCTCGCTCTTCTCCTGATAGTCGAGGGTCCCGGCAACGGCACCATCCGCGTCAAGAAGATAGACCGCGGCGGTATGGTCCATGAGGTATGGACCCTTCTCCTGCTCGACCTTCCGCGCGTAGACCCGGTACCCTTTGATGATCGCGTCGACCTGTTCGCGCGTGCCGGTGAGACCGGTGAAGCGCGGGTCGAAGGCCGAGAGATACTCGGCCATCACCGGCTGCGTGTCGCGCTCGGGGTCGACGGTGACGAAGTAGACCTTGAGTTTGTCGGCCTCCGGACCGAGTTGCTCCATCAGCGTCGTCATCTCGTAGAGCGTGGTCGGGCAGATGTCCGGACAGAACGTGTAGCCGAAGAACATCGCCGAGGGGTGGCCGCTGAGGTCAGCGTCGGTGACGGTGTTCCCGTGCTGGTCGACCAGCTCGAACGGGCCACCGGTGATGGCCCCCGCGATCAGCGGCGCATCCCCCTCCTTGCGGAGGAGGAAGACGGCGGCGATCGCGACCGCCGCCACGATGACCACGCCCCAGAGGACGTAGCGGATGATCCGGAGCGAGTTCATTGCGTGTGGCCCTTGTTCATGTCACCGCCCATGTCCATGCCGTCATGTCCGCCCGCCGGCCCGGGTGCGCCGATGGGCTGGGCATGGAGGACAGTGTCGACCGCCCCGGCGTTCTCGAAGGTCAGCGTGACCGGGACGTCGGTACCGGCGACGATGGGTTCCTTCAGGTTGATGAACATGATGTGGTAGCCGCCGGGGGCAAGGGTGACGCTGCCGTGCGCCGGAATTTCGAGCCCGTCGGCGAGCGGACGCATAGTCATCACCCCGTCCTCGACCTTCATTTCGTGGACTTCACCGGTCTCCGCCACCGGCGAGGCGAACATGACGAGGCGGTCGGGTTGGTCGCCCGTGTTGGTGATGGTCATGAAGCCGCCACCTGCGACCGCGCCGGGCGGTGTGGCGCGGGCCCAGAGATCGGTCAGAACGAGCGTGCCGGCCTTGACCTCGTGAGCCGACACGGAGCCGGCGAACAGAAACGGAGCCGCAAGGGCGGCAAGAAGCGCGAAGCGCATGATAATACCTCTCGATTGAGCATGATGGCCGACGGAGGTCGTCCGCGGCGGGCCTGAAGGTGGTCGTTCAGGCGGCGAGAGGCGGGCCGCGAGCACTCGCACGGATGGTGTTGCCGTGCCGTGCGCTGCGCGTCGGTTCGGCCTCCATCGCCTCGCCGACGATACCGACCGGTTCCGCCAGGACCGGCGGCCGGGCAGCGATCGCCATCGCGAGCGGTGTCGCGCCGACAAGGCAGCAGTCCGCGGTATGGCTGCGTGGCGGCGCGCCGCCGTCCTTGCTGGCCGCCGCAGCAGAGCAGATCGCCATGCCGCCCGGGTCAGCGGCAGCCCCACCGTTGAGGCCGGCCGCAAAGACGCTGAGCAGGACGAGCGCGATCAGCGCTCGCGCCAGCGAGCGTCCGTCCTCGCCTCGGAGGGCGGCGAACAGCGACCGGTTCATCATGACCGCCAATCTAGCAGCCGCCCGGAGCGAAACGCCGCGTCACGGAGACGCGGCGGGCGGCCCGGGCGGTTCCTCGGGCGGCATCGCCTCGGGCGTCGCGCCGCCCGGCATCAGCACCAGGTCGTGGGCGGGATCGAGCGGCTCGGGCGGGATCACCGTCCCCATCGGGGCGGTCGCCGCCAGGTCGAAGTCGACCTTCTCCGTCGCCGGCAGCGTCGCGCGCGTCCGCATGCGCGCGATCGCGAACAGTGCCAGGCCGCATTGCGCGAAGGCCGTGAACACGAACAGCATGGCGGTGGTGGTCGCCTCCATCAGCGCCGCGGCGAGAATGGGGCCGATGATCGCGCCGAAACCGTTGGCGAGCAGAAGTCCCGCCGCGGTCGCTACATGCCCGCCCGCTGGCGCGAAATCGTAGGCGTGGGCCGCGGCGACCGAATAGGTCGGGAAGGTCACCAGGCCGAAGGCCACCGCAAGCGGAATCCAGAGGCCGCCGGCGATGGGGAGGAAGGCCAGCGCCAGGCCGACGCAGGCGGCAAGTGCCAGGAGCGTGGCAAGGACGATCCGCCGGTCGATGCGATCCGAGATGCGGCCGATCGGCCACTGGGCCACCGCGCCCGAGACCGTGGCAAGGCCGGTGAAGATCGCCACCTGGTGATCGTCGAGCCCCTCGCCGACCGCGTAGACCGCCGCCAGGGCCCAGAACGCACCGTTGGCAATGCCGACCACCGTCACGCCAACCAGCCCCACCGGCGATGCGGCGTAGAGCTCTTTCGGCCGGAGCCGGGCGACGGCAAGCGGCGCCGGCTGCGCCGAGGTGGTCAGCGCCACCGGGATTGCCGCCAGCGAGATCGCCACCGAGGCCACAGCGAAGAGCGTGAAGGACGTCGGCGAGCCGAGGCCCACCATCAACTGGCCAACCGTGATCGCGGCGAAATTGACGGCGATATAGACGCCCATGATCGTGCCGCGATTCTCGTTGGCGGCGCGGTCGTTGAGCCAGCTCTCGTTGATCATGTAGAGACCAGCGAGCGTCGCACCGACCAGCATCCGGAACAGAATCCAGGGCGCCACTGCAACGAAGATCGCCTGGAGCAGCGTCACCGCCGAGCAAAGGGACACGAGGGCCGCGAAGGCGCGGATGTGGCCGGCGCGCAGGATGACGTGGGGCGCCACCAGGCATCCGGCGACGAAGCCGACGTAGTAGGCCGAACCGATCACGCCGATCTCGAACGGCGTCCAGCCTTCCGCCGTCGCGCGGAGCGGGATCAGCGTGAGCTGGAGGCCGTGCCCCGCGATCAGGAAAGCGAGCCCGACCAGGAGGGAGGCGACGGATCCGATGGTGGCGAGCATCGCGACGCGGCCGCCCGCTGCGCGCTCAGGCCCTGAGCGAGGCCGGTCCCGTGGCCCGACCAAGGGCGGCGAAGACCGTCGTGACAATGCCGGCGGCGTCGAGCCCCGCCGCGGCGTACTGCTTTTCGGGCTTGTCGTGGTCGTAGAAGGCGTCGGGCATCGCCAGTGGCCGGATCTTCAATCCTCGATCCAGCGCACCCGACACGGCGAGATGGTTCAGCACCTGGCTGCCAAAGCCGCCGACCGCTCCCTCCTCGATCGTGATCAGCACCTCGTGTTCGCGGGCGAGACGATCGACCAGCGCGGTATCGAGGGGCTTGGCGAAGCGCGCGTCGGCGACCGTGGTCGACAGGCCCGCCGCATCCAGCTCCCGCGCCGCTGCAAGGCACTCCTGGAGCCGGCCACCGAAGGACAGCAGGGCAACCTTGGTGCCCTCCTTGACCACGCGCCCCCAGCCAATCTCGAGCGGCACACCACGCTCGGGCAGGTCGACGCCGACGCCCTCGCCGCGCGGATAGCGGACCGAGGACGGTCGATCGTCGATCGCGACCGCCGTCGCCACCATGTGGCGAAGCTCGGCCTCGTCCGCTGCCGCCATCACCACGAAACCGGGCAGGCAGGCGAGATAGGCGGTGTCGAACGCGCCGGCATGGGTCGCCCCGTCGGCGCCGACGAAGCCGGCGCGGTCGATGGCGAAGCGGACGGGCAGGCTCTGGATCGCCACGTCGTGGACGACCTGGTCATAGGCGCGCTGGAGGAAGGTCGAGTAGATGGTGGCGAACGGCTTGTAGCCTTCGGTGGCGAGGCCAGCGGCGAAGGTGACCGCATGCTGCTCGGCGATGCCGACGTCGAAGCAGCGGTCCGGGAAGCGCGCGGCGAAAAGATCGAGCCCGGTGCCGGCGGGCATCGCCGCAGTCACGGCGACGATCTTGTCGTCCCTCTCCGCTTCCTCAATCAGGCTGTCGGCGAAGATGCGGGTGAAGGACGGCACGTTGGCGCTGCTCTTGGCCTGCGCGCCGGTGACCACGTCGAACTTCGAGACACCGTGATACTTGTCGCTCGAGGCTTCGGCCGGGGCGTAGCCCTTGCCCTTCTGCGTCACCACATGGACGAGCACCGGCCCCGTCTTCATCGCGCTGACATTGCGAAGCACCGGCAGCAAGTGGTCGAGATTGTGCCCGTCGATCGGCCCGACATAGTAGAAGCCGAGCTCCTCGAACAGGGTCCCGCCGGTCCAGAAGCCGCGGGCGAACTCCTCGGTGAGCTTCGCCTTGTCGCGGAAGAAACGTGGCAGGCGATCGAGGGCGCGCTTGGCGAGGTTCCGGAATCGCCGGTAGGCGCGGCCCGAGACCAGCCGCGCCAGATGGGCCGACATCGCCCCGACCGGCGGCGCGATCGACATGTCATTGTCGTTGAGGATGACGATCAGCCGCGACCCGAGGTGGCCGGCGTTGTTCATCGCCTCGTAGGCCATGCCGGCCGACATCGCACCGTCGCCGATCACCGCGATGACGTTGTTGCTCTCGCCCTTCAGATCACGCGCCACCGCCATGCCGAGACCGGCCGAGATCGAGGTCGAGGAATGACCCGCGCCGAACGGATCGTATTCACTTTCCGCGCGCCGGGTGAAACCCGACAGACCATCGGGCTGGCGCAGCGTGCGGATACGGTCGCGACGTCCGGTGAGGATCTTGTGCGGGTAGGCCTGATGCCCGACATCCCAGATGAGCCGGTCGGTCGGCGTATCGAACACCCAATGCAGCGCGACCGTCAGCTCCACCACACCGAGCCCAGCGCCCAGATGGCCGCCGGTGACCGACACGGCATCGATCATCTCCACCCTGAGTTCGTCTGCGAGCTGCCGGAGATCGCTCTCGGGCAGGCGGCGCAGATCAGCGGGTAAGCTCACGGTATCGAGGAGCGGCGTCTTACTCACGAACTTGCACCCTTCGCTTCTGCCTGCATGCCGCAGCCTCCGATCGGGCCATACGGCACACCTAATGTCTTTCGTTTGGCAGGCACCTGCACCTAGAGCCTGATCGTCTGAGATGGAAACGCGCGTTTCCATCGAGCCGCGATTGAGACTCTCAAATAAGGCTTCAGGAGCAGGCTACGGCGGACCGCAGTCAGTCCTCCGAGATTGAACCTGCTCTAGCCTGCCACGCCAACAGTGACCAGATATACGGCAGTCGAGCTTTGCAGCGCAAATCCAGAGCGCAACTGCGTCGCAGGCACCGGTTCCCGCGCCTTATCCTACTGTTTGTGTCATGATTTTCTCGCCTGCCCCCGGCGCGAACCAGCCAATTGTGCTCAAAGCCAAGGTTGCAGGCCCAAGACATGGTGCGCCCGGGCCCCAGTGGCGGCAACGGCCCATAACGTGGAACTAGGCGTTCACCGCGCCTGCGGGTCCAGCGCTTCGGTGCCACGGGGATTGCCAGAGGCGTCGAGAGCAAGTTTCTCCACCTTGGCCTCGGCCTGTTTGAGCAGGTGGTCGCAATGCAGCTTCAGCGCCTCGCCGCGCTCGTAGATGGCGATCGATTCCTCGAGCTCCACGTCACCACGCTCCAGCCGGCCGACAATCACCTCGAGCTCCTTCAGCGCCCGCTCGAAGGTCATCTCCTTGATGTCACCCACATCGGGGGCGCCCGCCTTCCGATCCGGCGCATGCGCCTTGTGTGCGCTGCTCATAGGTTAGCCCTCGCTTCTCGTTCGACGATTGTGGCAGGCGGCGTGCCCGTTCAGCCGGCCGCCGCCATCAGCGTCTTGATGTGCACCCCGACGGAGCGCGCCAGTGCCGTCAGGTTGTAGCCGCCTTCCAGCATCGACACCACGCGTCCCTGGCACTGTTTTTCGGCGATCTCGACCAGTTCGTCGGTGATCCACATGAAATCGTCCTCGATCAGCTCCAGGCTGGCCAGGGGATCATCCCGGTGGGCGTCGAAACCGGCTGAAATGAAAATGATGTCGGGGCTGAAGTTCCTGAGGCTCGGCAGGATGCGGCTCTGCATAGCCTCGCGGAAAGCCGAGCCGCCATCGCCCGACCGCAACGGCGCGTTGAAGACGTTGCCGACACCCGTCTCCGACAATGCACCTGTGCCCGGATAAAGCGGCATCTGGTGAGTTGAGCCGAAGAACAGGTCCTTGTCGGTCTCGAAGATGTCCTGCGTGCCGTTGCCGTGGTGGACATCGAAATCGACGACCGCCACCCGCTCGCAGCCGTGCTTGGCGCGCGCGTAAAGGCCGGCGATGGCGATATTGGAGAACAGGCAGAACCCCATTGCCCGCTGTGCCTCGGCATGGTGCCCGCACGGCCGCACCTGGCAGAACGCGTTGCGCGTGCCTGAATTGGGATCCATCACGCGATCGACCGCCTCAAGCCCCGCACCGACCGCGCGCAGCGCGGCCTGCCATGAGCCCGGCGACATCACCGTATCGGGATCGAGATGGACATGCTCACCATCGCCTGACGGACGCGAGCGGCGCACCATCTCCAGATAGTCCTTCGGATGCGCGCGCAGGATCTGTTCTTCCACGTCCGCCCGCAGCGGCGCCTCCTCCCGCTTCAGACCGGCAAACAGCTCGTGTCCCAGCACCTTGTCGATGGCGCGCATGCGGTCTGGGCGTTCGGGGTGCCCAAAGCCGGTATCGTGGTCCAGGAAGCAGGGATGCGTCAGCAGCAGGGTGGGCATGTGGAACGTTTCCTCGGCTCTTTCGTTTTGTCGCCCATGTTAGCCGAGCTTGTGGCCGATGTCACAACCCCCTGCTGTGGCGGAAAAAAATGCACCTTATCCGCGCTGCACCCATCAGATCCCGCCGAGCATGGACAGCGGCGCGAGCTTCACCCCAGGCGGCGGCCGGCTATCAGCCGGGACGAAGAAGTCCGGCGCCAGCGGCAGCGACGGGTCGAGCCTGTAACGCTCGAAATCGGTGATGCCGCCCACATCGTGCAGGAACGTGTCATCGATGAGGAAGTTCCCGGTGAAACTCTTCGCCGGCTGCGTGAAGACGAGATGCGCCGCATCCGCCAGGATGTCGGGCGAGCGGCTCATGCGCATCAGCTTGTCGCCACCCAGGATGTTCTGGATCGCCGCCGTCGCGATCGTCGAGCGCGGCCACAGCGCGTTGACGGCGATGCCCTTCGGCTTCAGCTCCTCGGCAAGCCCCAGCACCACGAGGCTCATGCCATATTTGGCGATCGAGTAGGCGACGTGCCCGGAGAACCATTGCGGCTTCATGTCGAGCGGCGGCGACAGCATCAGCACGTGCGGATTGTCGGCCTTTGCCAGATAAGGCAGGCACGCCTGCGTGGTGACGAACGTGCCGCGCGTGTTGACGCCAAACATCAGGTCGAAGCGCTTCGGATCGGTCTTCTCGATCGGCGTCAGCGAGATCGCGGAGGCATTGTTGACGCAGATGTCGATACCGCCGAACGTCTGCGCCGCCTTCTCCGCGGCGGCCGCCACCTGCGCCTCGTCGCGGATGTCGCAGGCAAGCGCCAGCGCCTTGCCGCCGGCCTTCTCGATGGCCTCGGCCGCCGTGTGGATCGTCCCTTCGAGCTTGGGATGGGCTTCAGCGGTCTTTGCCGCGATAGCGACATTGGCACCTTCGCGCGCCGCCCTGAGCCCGATCGCCAGGCCGATGCCGCGGCTCGCGCCGGTGATGAAGAGTGTCTTGCCCGAAAGGCTCGCCATGGCGTCTCCTGATGCTCCCTTACTCACCTGTTTCAACTCAATTCCCTTGAAGCACGCCCTGTCCGTGCAACGAAATTCACCCGTGCTCCGGCACGATGCGCCGCCACACCCATCTCACCATGCGGAACGGCAAAGTCACGAAGAACCAGACCTGTTCCGCAAAACCCTTCAGGATCGCCCATAGGCCGACAGGAATACCAACCAGCGGCAGGAACACGAGCACGAACAGCACGAGCCGGACAATGCGTGCGGCGTGATAGCCGAATGCACCCGCGTACTCGGAGCGCTCTTCTACCGGCCACAGCCACGCCCATGCCGCCCGCGCGTAGGATAGGCCGACGACGCCCAGCACGAGCCCGGCGATGTAAAGGAACTGGAGGGTTGAAGGAATGCCCGGCACGATACGCTGATCGAGTTCGCTTTGACGCTCCTTGTCGCGCAAGTCCGCCTCAATGCCGCTGGTGACGATGTTGCCGACCGCCTGCGAGAAGATCTCCTCGGTCCAGCGGGTCAGCGTGTCGGTGAGACCGCCTCCCGTGCTGGTAGATGCACCCGAAGGCCGCACGCTGAAGCCAACACGGCCGTCGAGGCTGCGGCGTGGCTCGAGGACCATGGTCTGCCGGTTCTGCGAGAGCGCATCGAGAAAGTCGGCGAAATCAGCCTTCTTCAACGCCTTTTCCAACCCCGGAACTTCGACACGTTGCCAGAACCAATTGCGCCCGCCCGGTTGCACGGGATCGGCCGCCTCAAGCAAGACGAGATTGACGTCGGCCTCCTTGGCCGCGCGTTTCAGGTCGTCGACGAGTAGTGAGCGTTCTCCGGCGGCGGCACGGAAATGCAGGAACTCGCCTTCGACGCGCCCTGTCACAACAATGGTCTGGCCGCGGATCGAGCGCAGTGCCGCGGGAAGCTTCCACGGATCGATCTTGTCGATCAGTGCCGCCTGCCCGCCGGTTTCCAGGCGAGGTGCCGCGCTGAGCGTCTGCGGTCCACCGGGCTCTAGTGACACGACACGGATCTCCGACCGCTTCAACGCCCGACCGAGATGCCATAATGCCTCGTCGAACAAGGCCCGCTCACCGAGCCGGATCGACAGGTTGGGTTTGACCTCGGCGAGATAACCAACGCCGCTGCTGGCAACGTCCTTCGACAGCCGATAGCTGCGCCCATCAGCCAGGAGATGGAGTTCCGCACCCGCCGGCAGATCTTTCAGAGACTCTGGCCGTGCAAACACGCTCTCCTCGGACACGAAGAGCTTCAGCCGCCCTTCGGCCGCATGGCCCGGCGCCAGATTGGTAATGACGCGCGACATCTCCTGTGGATTGGCCGCCGTAAAGACGTCACCGTCGCGGTTGGAGAACCGCCAATGCCCTTCCGGTGTCGCGTGCGCAGCAAGGGCGACGCTGTCGGCTTCGTGCGGCAGGGATTTCAGGTGCCGCGACAGGCCGCCCATATCGTCGAGCGCCTTGCCAGCATGCCGCGCGACGCCGCCACCCGCCTCGCCCGCTTCACGCAGGATCTTCGTCAGCCAATGGGCGTTGCCAGACGTCGGGGCGACCTGCATGCCGATCAGCGCGAGCAAGAGCATCATGATGATGCGAGCAAGCCGGACATGCAAAGCCGATGACCCGCGCACGGTTCGGCCACACCGGCGAGGGTGAGCCGGTTGCGCAAGGTTCACGGGCTTGTCCGATTGCATCACGTCGCCATCAACCCGCGGTGCTGGTGCCGTTGCACGCCCGTGCGAAATTCGGCGGGCGCTTCTCCAGGAACGCCTGGAAGGCTTCGCGCGCCTCGGCACTGCGCAACTGCCGGGCAAAGATCGCCGCTTCCTCGTCAGTGCGCCGGGCGACAGCCTCGGTGTCGGACCGCATCAGCCGCCGCGCCAATGCCAGCGCCTCGGGCGGCTTGGCCGCCAGTGCCGCGGCGACGG
>JAGRKZ010000110.1 GCA_020442065.1 Bauldia sp. | reverse complement strand
CCTGCTTATGGGTACGCATCCTAGGCGCGACGGGCCACCCTGTCCGGCCGGTAGCCGTCAGCGCACCGGTTGCGCCCGAGCTCGCGCCGGATCGTGCTCCGGTGACGACCCATGCGCCGCGCAATCTCGCTGATGCTCAGGCTCATCTCCATCATGCCGCGCAGGCGGCATCTCTCCTCAAGGCTGAGGTGGCTGTATCTCTGTCCTATGGCGGTCCTGGACATAGCCGGTGGCGCACTTGGTTTGTGAATCTACGGGGTTGTCCGCTCGACACAGGTGCAGCCAGGTCAGTACCACGCGGCGTCACCGCGGCCCAAGCGGAAGCCACGGCGCTCGGGTCGGATGGCGATCCTTTCCTTGCGTACAAGGAAATCTGTCGGTCAGCCGATTTCGATGAAGTAGCCCATCGTGATGTAGTAGCTGTCGGGGATGTCGTTCCAGAGGTCGGTGCCGGCCAGCATGTGCAAGTAGTCCTCCTCGGTCCCCTGATATTGGCTCGGCTCGCCCGGCAGCCAGTTGGTGTAGGCCCCCTCCGGCGCGCTGCCATCGGCAAGGCCGTTCCAGAAGACGTCTCCGGTCTCGGGCCCTTCGGTCCAGCGCCAGACGCCCTCGCTCGCGGCGTCGCTGCCGCCGAGCCATCCGCCGAAGCCCCAGGCGTTGGCGGCGGCCATTGCTTCGGCGAGCAGGGCGTTCTCCTGTGCGGAAGTGATCGTCGCCAGATAGCCACCCTCAGCGGCCGCGGCTGCCTCCGCCTCGGCGTGGGTAACCGAGGCGTTAACGAACTTGTAGAAATGTCCGTTGTAGGCCTGATATCCGGGCGGCGGCGTCGGTTCCTCGGTCTCGGTCTCGTCAGTCACGGTCACCGCGAGGCTCTGGCTGTCGAGGCCGCCGTGCCCGTCATCGGCCCGCACCACGACACCGTAGACATTGTCGCTGTCGGCGTCGTCCGGCAATTCGAAGTCGGGTGCCGCGACGAACGACAGCGCACCGCTGGTCGCGTCGATGGTAAACAGCGCCGCATCAGCGCCACCGGCGATCGCATAGACCGGCGTATCGCCATCGGTATCGCTGGCAGCGACTGTAGTAACGGCGCTGGAATTCTCGGCGACGGCGATCGCCGCGGCGTCCCCGCCGCCGTTGGACGTGATCGTCGGTGGAGTATTGGCCGGTGGCGGTGGAGCGACCCAACCGTCAACTTCTACGAAATAGCCCATGGTGGACCAATGGCCCGAGGCGTCGTTCCACAGGTCGCTATTGGCCATCATGTGGAGGTGGTCTTCCTCGATACCGTTCCAGATCCCATTGGGCTCGCCGGGATTCCAGTTCGCGTACTGGCCGCTCGGGGCGCTGCCGCCGCCATCCCCGTTCCAGAACATGGTGCCCGCTTCCTGGCCCTCAACCCAGCGCCAGACGTTGTCTTCCGAGGCGTCGCTGCCGCCAAGCCAGGCGCCGAGGTCCTCTCCGGCGATCAGGCCCGCCAGGAAGGCATTCTCGGCGGCGGAGGTGATGGTGGCAAGGTGACCGCCGAGCGCAGCCGCCCCGGCCTGTGCCTCAGCGAATGTGTAGAGTCCCTTGACATAGCGGTAGAGATGCCCATCGAAGGCGGCGAAGCCCGGCGGAGTTGTCGGATCCGGCGTCTCGTCGAGGTCGGTCACGGTGACCGTCAGCGCCTGGGTAGCGATGCCGCCATGGGCGTCGTCGACACGGACCTCGACGGAGTAGATGTTGTTCCCGTCAGCGTCGGCGGGCGACTCGAAATCCGGCGGCGACACGAACGCGAGTGCCCCTGAGTGCGGGTTGATCGAGAATCGGGTCGCGTCGGCGCCTGCGATGCTGAAGACGAAGGTGTCGCCATCGGTATCGCTGGCGGTGACGGTGGTCACGGCATGGCCGTTCTCGGCGACGGCAATCGCCGCGGCTGCGCCACCGCCGTTCGAAGTGATGATGGGTAGATGGTTGGATGGTGGCTCGTCGCCATCGCCGTCGCCGTCGATCTCGATGAAGTAGCCCATGGTCATCCAGTAGTCCGCGGCATCGTTCCACTGGTCGCTATTGGCCATCATATGGAGGACGTCTTCCTCAAGGCCGTGGTAGACGCCGGTGGGCTCGCCTTCGGCCCAGTTGCTGTATTGGCCGTCGGGCGCGCCGCTGTCCTGGTTCCAGAATGTGGTTCCCGCCTCTGGGCCGTCGGTCCAGGTCCAAACCCCCTCCGTGCCCGCGTCGCTGCCGCCCAGCCACGCGCCGAGATCCTGACCCACGATCAGGTCGGCGAGGAAGGCATTTTCAGCGGCGGAGGTGATGGTGGCAAGATAGCCACCCGCTGCCGCCGCTGCGCTCCGCGCCTCGCTGTGGGTGGCGAGCGTCTTGACGTATTTGTAGTAGTGGCCGCCGAACTCGACGAAGCCCTCAGGAATTGCCATGGTCGGGCCTCCTCTTGTTTCGGCCCTTCCCGGCGATCCCAGCGAGCCCTTCTCGTCATCCCAGACCGGGACAGGTCGTGGACGCAATTCGTCCTAAGAGCCGTCGTCACTATCAAAAGGGGTTACCTAGACCCGCGCCACGAACTCCTGGAACGTCGAGCCGGTGTCGTCGCCCCATTCCCAGTTTGTCGCCAGGCCGACGGCCCGGATCCTCAGCGGCGTATCCTCGGGGTAGAGATCGGAGAGCGCCCGCTCCATGACGGCCTCGCCATCGAGAAATACCGCGAACCGGTTGCCGTCGCAGCAGATGCGCAGCCTGAAGGGGCGACCCCAGGTGATGCTGTTCCCGACCATGGTCCAGATCGCGTCGTAGAGTTCCTCGAAGCCGTGCCGCTTGGTGAAGAGGGCGACCGAAGCCCCATCGTATTCGTCAGAAAGGTAGATCGAGAAGCTCAGGTAGTTGTCGTCGTCCTGCCAGAACAGCAGTCCCGACCGGCAGTGATGTTTCTCGCCGCGGCCGCTTCCGGGCGGCAAGATTACGGTTTCCAGATCCGCGAAGCCTTCGCTGGCCCAGGCCACCGCGTGGAACGTGCGGCCGGGATGCGGTGCTTCCACGCTGGCCTCGACCCGGGCGCCGTTCCCCGTGGTCCGCAGCCGACCGCAGCCGGCAAGACGCTGCCAGAGGCCGGGACCGCTTGCGGGGTTCCGCCCGTCGACCGGACCGTCCGGCCCGGAAAACCGGTCGGAAATGACGACATGCGAGCCGAACCGGCGCCAGGGGCCGGGAAACCGCAGTGGCTCGGGCACCGGAACGGCCCGCGGGTGGCACTCGAAATCGTGCAGAACGGCCGCGTCCTTGCCCGAAAGCCAGAATCCGGCCCGTGTCGAGCCTTCGTCCCCGGGGGTTTCGATCCATCGGTCGAAAAGGCGTTCGCCGTCGAGGTAGCAACCGAGTTGCCCGGCGGCGTCCGTCACCTGGACCGAGCACGCCCTCCCGCGCGGTAGTGATCGGCTGGTCTCCTGCGCCACCAAGTTCGTCAACCCATCCCGGACGCGCAACAGCCTGACGGCATCGCCGCCGAGTTCGAGCAGCCAGTAGTTCCGAGCGTCGATGACGCGCCATACGAGCCCGGCGGCGCCGGCCGCGCCGGTCATCTCGATCATCGCGTGGACCAGACCGGTCTCGCAAGACTGGCACATGATCGCGAGCGCCTCAGAGCCGCCGCAAACTGCACCGCGCCCGGTGAGTCGCACCTCACCGCGCAACACTTCCCAGCTAGGCCCCGGGTCGTCGGAGCCGCTGCTGCGCGTCAGCGCATCGCCGAATTGGCCAGGCCCTGCCAAGGCTAGCTCCGGCAGCCGCTCGATCCGGATGCCATGCACCCGCGTGTCGACCCGAAACCCGATCTGGCCGAGGATCGACTGGTGGATCCCGGCGAACACCTGCGCCTGCCGATGCCAGGGATCGACCGCGATCGGGCGCATCATCGGCATCGCCGGAAGGGCCGTCGCCTCCGGGCCGGCGGCGGCATAGCAGAGCGCCCCCTGCTCGCGCAGCACGACGATGTAGTAGATTTGGACATTCTTCAGGCCACGCAGTGATGGCAGGCACTTCCCGCCTTGGCAAGCCCAGAGCTCGCCGTTGTCGCCGAGCGCCGCGTGGACCACGAAGCCGCAGCCGTCCGCGGTAGGGTCGGCCGGCGCGGCGCTGCCGAACCAACCGACCGCGAGGTTCTCGTCGAGGTCGGGCAGGGTGAAGAACCGCGGCGTCAGCCGCAGCCACCCGCGGAATCGGCGGAAGAGGCCCCGCTTGCGCGGACCGCGGAGCAGTGCCAGCAGACGCTGTGGTATCGGGTCGATCCCGGGACCGCGGACCCAACGCCAGACACGACGCGCGATCCCCTCATCGATCGAGGAGACCTCCGAGGTGTTGTGACCGTTCGTCAGCGCAACAGCCAAGGCAAGCCCGGCCTCGCGCGGAAACGGCCCGTAGGCGATGCCCTGGCGCGCCCATCCGGGCGTGATCAGCGGCTGGAAGCGCAGCGCCCCATGGTCGATCGCCATTCGGCGCTCGCGGTCGACGCCGAGGCGGCGGACGCCGTTGGGCGAACGCGAACCGATCACCGTCCCCGCGCGGCGATCGTCCTCGAACGTCTCGGCGAGCAGCGGCTCGGTGCTGGTCGCAGGGTTGAATCCTTGATACGGCAGATCGCGCATGCGCTTTTCTAGGGCGGGGCGCGCTCGCCGCGTACATCGGCAATAGTGGGTATCGCCGCCTATCAGGAAGGTGGACTGAAGCGCGGCGTCGATCTGACGTACCGTCGCTCTGGGGCAGTCACCAACAGGGCTAGATGGCGATCAGGCAAGCGACTTGCAGGCTCCTCGACTGGTCGATCCGCCGGCGGTTGGCGCCCTTCGCGCGCGATGACTGGACCGCTTCCGCGGTGATCATTGCGCCGCATCCCGACGACGAGACGCTGGGCTGTGGAGGCGTGGCCTGCAAGAAGATCGCCAACGGCGCCGAGGTGCGCTTCGTCTTCGTCACCGACGGTGCCACCTCGCACGCCGCCCAGGTTGGGTCGGCGGCGCTCCGTCGGATACGGGCGCAAGAGGCGATCGACGCCACCGGACGGCTCGGCGCAGATCCGGACAGGGTCGCGTTCCTGGATTTTCCCGACGGACAGGCGTCAGCCCACGTGCCGGAAATCGCGCGCCGGGTAGCCGCGCTGCTGCACGAATGGCGGCCGCAGAGCGTCTACGTTGTGCATGGCGGCGACCCCACGCCGGACCATCGGGCCGTTCATCTGGGGGTGTCCGAGGCGATTCGCAGCTATGGTGGGCCGCTGACGGTGTTCGAGTACCCGGTCTGGTACTGGTATCATTGGCCATGGATAGGCTTCCGCGGCGACCTGCCCGGCATGTGGCGCACCACTGCGCGGCAGACGGCGCGCACTGCGGCCGGCCTCATGTCGCTCGGCCGATTGAACGCGATGGCGGACATATCCGACGTCACCGACGCGAAGCGGCAGGCGCTGGCGGCGCATCGCTCCCAGACGGAGCGTCCGGCGGGCGCGCGCGACTGGCCGATTCTGCGTGATCTCGGCCGCGGCGGCTTCCTCGCGCGGCTCGTGTCTGACTACGAGGCATTCCTGCGATACGAAGCCAATGTCTGGCCGACGGATGCAGGTGGATTGAGGAGACGATGATGCTCGGGTTCGAAAAGCTTACCACGCTGCTGTCCGACGTGCGGCGAATTTCCGGTGGCGAAGGTACGGGCCTGAAGATCATTCCCCTGGAGGGCGACCGTGAAATCGCCCTTGGCTCCTATGAGCCGCCGGTGCAGCGGGCGCTGATTGATAACCTTGCGCCCGGCGACGTGTTCTACGACATCGGTGCCAATGTCGGCTTCTTCTCGTTGCTCGCCGCACGGCGGGTCGGATCCGGGGGCCAAGTCTATGCCTTCGAGCCGGTACCCCGCAACGCTGCGGCGATCGAACGAGGCGCCCAGTTGAACGGCTTCTCGGGTCTCAAAGTGTTCTGCAAGGCGGCGGGCGCGACAAGCGGCACGGCCGAGCTCAACCTCGCACACCACATCGGCGGGGCGGTACTGGCCAGCGTCGGGACGCCCCCGGATCGGCGCGGCTCCCTCTCGGTGGAGGTGGTTGCGATCGACGACATCATCCGCCAGCGCGCCCTCAGGCCGCCCTCGTTGGTGAAGCTCGATGTCGAGGGGGCGGAGATGGAGGTGCTCGAAGGCATGGCGGCGACCCTGCGCGCACATCGGCCGATTCTCATCGTCGAGCTCGACGACGCGACGAATTCAGGTCTCGAGGCCAAGACGGCCAGCCTCATGTCCCTGCTCGCCGAGGCGGGATACCGGTTCGAAAGGCTCGCGCAATGCTACCCGGACGCCGACTGGCAGGTTGCGCATTTCGTCGCCAAACCGACCTGACCGCGAGGCGGAAGCAGCTCCGGCAAGGCTGGATCAGTTTCCGTCTCTGGAGCCCAGAGTTGGCGGGGTTTCTTCGACAGTCGGCAATTCGGTCAGATTCGAGGTCGCTATGGCCGGGTTCGGGAGGAGCTCTTCGGTCAGCCCCGAAGATGGCGCAAGGCACCTGCGGCCAGACGGAGTTCGCGGCGCAGCAGCAACAGGGCAGAAGTGGCGAAGGTTCCGACCCCCAGCGCAATCTCGGCGGTGAGCAGCAGCGGTACGGAGGCGCTGGCGGGGGCAACGTGCCGGAAGACCTCGATCGCCGCGACCATGAGCAGGCAGGAAAGCGTCAGCCGGGGGAAAGACGCCATCGCCGCGAAGACGTCGATCCCGGCCAGCCGCCTAGCCAACACGAAGAAGATCGGCAGCAATGCCAGATTGCAGAGCACCACTCCCGCGACCGCCGCGTTCACGCCCAACACCGTCGCCGGAGGCACGACTAGGAGCACGAAGCCGGTGTAGAGCACATTCATCTTCAGGAGCAGCCGAGAATGCCCGAGGGCGAGCAGCGAAAGCCCGGACAGGCTGTCGAGGCTCCGGAACAGCCCGAGGAACATGAGCAGTTGAACCGGCCGGACGGCGACGTCCCATTGCGGACCGAAGACCAGGGGCACGGCCTCGGGCGCAACGGCCGCAAAGCCGAAGAAGATCGGAAAGCCGATCAGTGCCGAGATCAGGGTTGCCATCCGGAAGAAGTCGTTGATCCGGTCCGGTTCGCCCTGCAGCCGGGAAACGGCCGGCATGGTGACGGAAATGACCGGTCCGAGAAAGCACTGGGTCAGAAATTCAAGCGGCCGCCGGGCAAAGGCGAAGATCCCGACCGCTTGCGTGCCTATGAACAGGCCCAGGATCACTTTCGGCAGTTCGTCGTTGATCAGGTTCCACAGTGACTGCACCACCAGCGGCAAGGCGAAGCCGGAAAGGTCGCGGCAGCGGGCGAGCGAGAACCTGAACCGCGGTCGCCAGTTGCCAAAGCCGATCAGGATCGCGGATTCCACCGAAACCCTGGCGATCTGCATGAAAACCAGGCTCCAGACGCCGAACCCGGCGAGCGCCAGCCCGATGCCAAGCATACCGCCGGTGGCGGTTCCGACCGTTGTCCGGAGCGCGAACAGGCGGAAATCCAGATGCCTGCGCAGCACCGCCGACGGCACCGATCCGATCGACTGAAGGAAGACGATCGCGCCTGTCCAGCGCACGAGCTCGGCCAGCCGTGGCTCGCCGAGCGCCCAGGCCATCGGCGCGGCAGCCAGCCAGATCAGCAGGGACGCGGTCAATCCGACCGAAACCAGCAGCCAGAATGCGGAGTAGAGGTGGATTGGCTCGAGTTCGGACCGCTGCACCAGCGCCTCGGGGATTCCATTGATGACTAGGACACCGAGGATGACCGGAGCGACCATGGCGAGCGCCGCGAGGCCGAACGCCTCGGCATCGAGCTGCCGGGCAAGGACCACGACGATCACGAAGGAGAATAGATGGCGCCCCCAGGACTCGGCGGCACTCCAGGCGGCGCCACGGACAATCCTGGCGCCGGTGGCCGCAGTCATGGCTGCGGATGCTCGCCTGCCGAGACCTGGAATGCGGCAAGTCGGCGGCCGGCTTCGCTGCCGCGCCCGAGATCAACCCGGTCCAAGTTCAATGGACGCCACAGGCAGTGACGCAGATAGTCGGAAAGGAAACGGACGAAATGCCGCGTCGGCATCGGCGTGACGGCCCATGCGCGCCAGAGGACCAGCGATCGTAGCGCGATCTTCAGGCGCGACCTAGTGCGGCGGTCCATGGTGTCGATGGCGGCATAGGTGACGATGCCCCTGAAACGGATTCCGAACATGTCGAGCAGAAGGGCGATTTGCCGGTCGTATGTCTCGTCCTCACCGAAGCCCTGCCGGAGCTTGGTCGACCCAACGGGCCGCGTGTGGGCGACCACCACGTCGTCGACGATCGCATAGCGCAGTTCCGGCCCGTCGGTGAGGCGGCACCAGAGAAGGTCGATACCGGTTTCGAACGACAGGTCGAACAGCGGAAGGACACGAGCCAGATGGGCGGCGCGGAACACGGGGCACATCATCTCGACCATATTCGTGTAGCGAAGCCGGTAGTGAGTGTTGCTGAGGCAGGCGGCGTAGGAGAAATAGCTCGTCCAAGACAGAGAGGGCTGGAACAGGTCGAGCCCATAGCGCTCGCCGAAGCCGAACAGCCGCTCCAGATCCCGCTGTGACGCGCGCAGATCGTCGTCGAGGAGAGCAATGAAGTCATAGTTGGTAAGGAGTTCGGGGTGTTCGCGAAACAGCCTCGCGAAGCCCCTCACCTTGCGACCCGGAATGGCGATTTCCGCGTGGCCATCCCGCTCGTCGAGTGAGGGACCGGCCTCGTATCGGGCAACGAGGAGGTCAAATCCGGGCCGCGCTGGGCCATCGATCCAGCCCGGATGCAGCGATGCGCGGCCGGCGCGCACCACGATAAGGTTGCGGGATCCGCCGAGCCTCGGAAACCCCGGTCCAAGCGTGCAGGACGCCCCGTCAGGCATCCTGCCGGCCTCGCCGGGCGGAGCGCCCGCCGAAGCGACTGAGGATGGCAAGGCCGGCTGCGCGTAGCTTGGCCCTCAGGGACGGCGAGACGGACCCGACGGCTTCGAGCGCCACCCGCCCGAGCCGGACCGGGTGCATCAGCCAGATCGTCAGGGCCACCGCTGTCGCCGTGAACGGTGCTGTCGCGCGGTGTCGGAAGGCGATAGCGTAAAGATGCCGGATCCGGCTGCTGAATTCCCGCGCGTTTGGCTTGGCGCCTGCTGCCGCCTGCCAGGCCAGGCGGTCGGCGCAGGTGAGGTTTACCGATCGTGTCGGGTGCTCACGGCTGAAGAGCACGGCCTCGGGAACGTGCACGAAGGGGCCGAGCAGGGCCAGTTCGGAAAGCAGGGCGCAGTCGGAGCCATAATAGGGCAGGTGAAGCGAAGTCGCGAGCAGCGCCGACCGACGATGTAGCCCGAAGATCGCCGCGTCGAGCCCCTGTCGGCGGGTCACCATGTCGAAACGCCGGGCGGCGGCGATGTTTTCGACCGCCGGCAGCGGATCCTCGATGTAGCCCGTCAGAGCGCCGCTCTCGTCGATGCCCAGCAGCCGGCCATAGGCGGTGACCGCCGATGGCCGGGCCGCAAGCGCGGCGATGCAGCGCGCCAGGTAGTCCGGGCTGATCAGGTCGTCATGCGCGCACCACTTGAACAGCACGCCCGAGGCGAGTTCGACGCCCCGGTTGAAGTTGGCCCCGGCGCCAATGTCGGCCTTGTTGCGAAAGTAGCGGATCCGCGGGTCGCTGCGAGTCAGACGCTCGCAAATCTGCTGCGTCGCGTCAGTCGAGGCATTGTCGACGATCAGCAGTTCGTAGTCGGTGAAGCTCTGCGCCAGCAACGATCCGACCGCCGCTTCGATGAAGCGTTCGCCATTGCGGACGGGCATCGCCAGGGAAAGGGCAGGGGACATACCGCAGCTCGGCCCCTCAGAGCGCCACGACTTCCGCGCTGATGCCAAGCCCGGTCAGACGCCGCGATACCTCCTCCCGGTAGAGCGGATTCATCACGATCACCAAGCCCGGATCGAATGCCGAGAGCGCCTCGGGAGCGATCACCGCATGGCCACTGCCCGGCAGGAATTTTCCCTGTTTGTAGGGATTGATGTCGACGACCGCCGCGATTTCCGCGCCAAGGCCGAGCGTCGTCACCAGCGAGACCGCCTTCGAACTGCCGCCCCAGAGCACGACGCGCCGGTCACTTCTGTTCGCGGCTTCGATGCGGTCTCTCCAGGCTCGCTGGCTTTGCCGGACCCTGGCCGGAAAGCCTTGCACCAGGTGCCGAATTTCGGCGACGACACCGGGGTCGGCGGGGATAGTGCCGAACGGCTGCGCTGCCGGCCGAGCATATTGAACGATGTATTGTCCGCCGTAGACCAGCTTCACCTCATCGACGGCGAAGCCCTCGCGCCGGAACAGATCGGCATGGGTGTCGGCGCTGAAATAGGAACAATGTTCGTAATAGATGTCCCAGAATGCCCCTTCCTGCAAGACGCGCGCAAAGTCAGGGGTCTCGAAGACGATCTGGACGTCGCGACGCGGGCCGATCATCTGCCGAATCGCGGCCAGAAAGCTGCGCACGGCGGGGATATGCTCGAGGGTGTGCCGGCAGATAACGATGTCGGAGGGCAGGTCGAAATGTGCCGGACCGAAGAGCTCGGGAATGAAACGCACCGTGACCGCGCCGGACGTCCGGCCCGGGTCCGCCCGGTAACCTGGGTCGATGCCGATCCCGCAGGCACCGGCCAGTTCGCACAGCTGAACGAGAAATTCGCCCTTGCCGCAGCCGATCTCGACGACCTGCTTGCCAGCCGCCTCGCAGGTCTCGGATATCTCGCCAACGAGGTCGCGCGCGAAAGTATTGAAGGTATCCGAGAAATGCTGTGACTCCTCGAAGTTGGTCGAGTAGGCCATCGACGGTGCGTCGAAGAGCGCATTGAAGGCGAAGCCACAATCGTCGCAGAATGCCAGTTCCAGGTCCCGCCGAGGAAAGGCCTGCGCTGCCTCCGGCGATTCGAGGAGGATGCAGCTGTGCAGCGGAATCGACTTCACCCGGTAGAAGGGCTCGACCTCGCTGCTTCCGCATGCGGGGCAATTACTCGTACGCGGCCGCAGCACTGGCCGCGGAGCCGGATCCCTTGCAGCGAAATCGTCCATCACACGATGTCCAGGCTAGGTGTCGGCACGATGAATTGTCCACCGCCTTCGCGATACGGGCGTTGCTCGGCAATGATCTCCTGGCGGAAGTTCCAGGGCAGGATCATCACATAGTCCGGCCGATCGTCGATCAGCCGGGCTGGGTCGCAGACTTTGAGCCCGACGCCGGGCATGTACTTGCCATGCTTGTGGATGTTCTTGTCGACCACATAGTCGATAGTATGGCCGTTGAGGCCGAGATAGTTCAGCATGATCGTGCCCTTGGCGGCAGCGCCATAGGCGGCGATTCGCTTGCCTTCCGCCTTGAGCCCCTCGATCAGCGCCCGTGCCCGGTTGCGGAACCCCGCGACCCGCTGCGCGAAGTCCTCGTAGAATCCGTAGCTGTCCATGCCGAGCGCCTTTTCCTCCGCAAGTATCGCCAGGACCGCCGGGCTCCGCGCCTCGTGCTTGCCGATGTAGAGCCGCAGCGATCCGCCGTGAATCGGCAGCCGGCGCACGTCGTTGATGAACAGCCCGTTCCGCCGGAAAAGCGCGTCGGCGCTGGCGACAGAGAAATAGCAGAGATGTTCGTGGTAGATCGTGTCGAATTCCACGTGCTCGACCAGATCGCGCAGATAGGGAAACTCGACGACGGCGACCCCGTCCTCCTTGAGGATCGTGTTGATGCCGGCGGCGAAATCGTTCGGATCCGCCACATGCGCCACCACGTTGTTGGCCAGGAGCAGGTCGGCGGCCAGCCCCTCGGCGCGCACCGACTCCGCAAAGCCGGTGGTGAAGAATGAGGACCGGGTCGGAATGCCGGCCTCGCGGGCAACCTGCGCCTGTTTCGGTGCAGGTTCGACGCCCATCACCGGAATTCCGCGCGCGGCGAAGTTGCGCAGCAGGTAGCCGTCGTTGCTGGCCGGCTCGACCACAAGGCTGGTCGGACCGAGGCCGAGCCGTTCGATCAGTTCCTCGGCGTTCTGCTGCGAGTGTTCGAGCAACGCCGGCGAGAAGGACGAGAAATAGAGGTAGTCGGCGCCGAACAGCTCTTCTGGCGGCGGTGTCTCGAGCAACTGCACCAGCGTGCAGTCGGGGCAGAAGGCAAGGCGCAGCGGATAGCGTGGCTCCCGGCCGCAATGCTCCTCGCCGACGAGCCCGTCGGACTTGGGCATGGTGCCGAGATCGAGCACCGGCTTCAAGCCGACGCGCCGGCAGGAATGGCAGAGGGCATCCTCGCAGGCCGCGGCGAATCCGTCGGCGTCGGCCGTCGCAGCACGTTCCGGGGCGGCCGCCGGCTTGACATGTCGTAGATCGGAATCGATCACGCCATCGACGATCAGCTTGCGCACATGTGCGATGCGCTGGTAGCGGGGGCCCTCGAACTCATCGAGCGTCAGGTTGCTGGACTTGTAGGCCTCGTAGAGCTGCCGGGCTCCCTTTTCGGCATCCCAGACCGGCACGAAATCCGGCAATGTCCGCCGGATCTTGTCGCAGTCGACACGGTAGCACCGGGGATCGGGACCGGCTCCCTCGGCGAAGTCGATCCGGCAGTCGGGCACGACCCGCGCCACGATGTCCGCCAACTCGCTGATGCGGTAGTTCTGCGCGGTGATGCCGACATTGAAGGCCTCGTTCCAGACCGCCGCCGGCTCGGACTGCACCGTCGCGAGGAACGCGCGGGAGATGTCCTCGATATGAACGATCGGCCGCCACGGCGTGCCGTCCGATTTCATCAGGATTCGCCCGGTCGTCACGGCCCACGCGACGAGATTGTTGAGCACGAGGTCGAAGCGGATGCGAGGTGAGACGCCATAGGCGGTCGCCGGCCGCAGGTAGGTCGGACAGAAGTCGCGGTCCGCGAGCACGGCGATGTCGAGTTCCGCACCGGCCTTGGACTCCCCGTAGGGCGTCACCGGCCTGATGTCGCCGGTCTCGTCGATGAAGTCGTCGCCGGCGCGGCCATAGGTCGAGCAGGAGGAGGCGAACACGAACCGGCCAACCCCGGCGCGCTTGGCCAGGCCGGCCAGCCGCGCAGCCGCGGCCTGGTTGATGGAATAGGTGACGTCGGGGTTGAGGTCGCCGAGAGGGTCGTTCGAAAGCCCGGCCAAGTGGACCACGGCGTCGAACCCGCGCAGGTCCGCGACCTCGAGGTCGCGAATGTCCTTTCGTAGCCAGAGGATCTCCGGGATCCGCCCACCGGCCTCGAACGAGCAGCGTTCGTAGAGATCGGTGTCGCAGCCGACCAGTTCGTGGCCGGCCTCCTCGAACAGCCGCGTGAGGACTACGCCGATATAGCCGCGATGGCCGGTGACGAAGACGCGCATTGCTCTCTTTCCCAAGTTGCCCACGGCCGGTTGCCCGACGCCCACATTTCTTCAAGCTTCGTCTTGTCGCGGAGCGTATCCATGCACGCCCAGAATCCGCGATGATGGTAGGCCATCAACTCGCCATCGCTTGCGAGCTGTTCGAGCGGCTCGTGCTCGAACATGATCTGGTCGCCGGCTATGTAATCGAGGACCTGCGGCTCGAGGACGAAGAACGCGCCGTTGATCCATCCCTCCGCAGCCTGCGGCTTCTCGGCGAATTTGGTTACGCGGGCACCGTCGAACACCATGTGGCCGTAGCGGGCGGGCGGGCGCACCGCCGTCACCGTCGCGAGCTTGCCGTGGCTGCGGTGGAAGGCGAGGAGTTCGTCGAGATCGACGTCCGACACCCCGTCGCCCCAGGTGAGCATGAAGGTCTCGCCGCCGAGCCACGGAGCGAGCCGCTTGACGCGGCCGCCGGTCATCGTGTCCGCGCCGGTCTCGACGAGGTCGACCGTCCATTCGGGATGCGGCCGCTCATGCGTGCGCACCGACGCCCCACCGGGGCCGCCCATGCGTACGGTCAGGTCGCCGTTCAGCGCTGCATAGTCCGCGAAATACCGCTTGATATATTCGCCCTTGTAGCCCAGGGCGACCGCGAACTCGTTCAGGTTATGGCGGGAATAGTGCATCATGATATGCCAGAGGATCGGCCTGCCGCCGATCTCCACCATCGGCTTGGGACGGACCTGCGTCTCCTCCGCCAGCCTGGTTCCGTGTCCTCCGGCAAGAATCGCGACCCTCACGGCAACCCCCGTACTCGATTCGCCGGACCGACCGGCGGAATTTCGCTGGTGGCAGTATGCGCACCCGGGTCGTGCCGGCCACGCCGGCATTCGGTGGATATCTCTACACCTTGCGCCCGTACCTTGAGCGCATAGGGCGTATGGTCAGCTCTCAGCGGCCCGGCTGTTCGCAAGCCTCCCATCCACTCGGGCTTGCGTGGCGCGTGCGCGTTGCGCCGGCCACGGCAGGCCATCGACTGAAAGACGTAGTGGTGCCCGTACTCTACCCGACTATTCTCATCTGACGCGCTGAGCGGTGCGGGCGAGTAGGGTTCTGAGATGTCACATGTGATGGCCCAAGACCGCGTCCATCATTCCTTGGTCTGGCCGAAGTGCCGGGCCTGCGGCGAAGCCCGGGTCGAACCGCTGCTGGCGGAGCGCTCGGTTCCGCTCTACTGCAATGTGCTCTGGGAAGACCGCGCGCGTGCGGTCGAGGCGCCCCGCGGGCCGTTGAGGCTCTCGGTCTGCCCGAGCTGCGGTCACGTCTACAACGAGGCGTTCATCTCTGATCTCCTCGACTATACCCCTGCTTACGAGAATTCCCTGCACTATTCGCCGCATTTCAGCGGCTATGCCGAGGACCTCGCGCGCAGCCTGGTCGACAAGTACCGGCTGCACGGCCGCTTCGTGGTCGATGTCGGCTGCGGCCACGGCGACTTCCTGGCGCTGGTCTGCCGACTGGGCGGCAACCGCGGCCGCGGCTACGACCGAAGCTGCCCGCTGGATGCTGAGGCGATCGCGCGGGATCTCGACGTCGCGTTCGTGCCGGAATTCTTCTCCCGCGCCGTCGAGTTGCCGGCCATCGACCTGCTCTGCTGCCGCCAAGTGCTCGAGCACATCGCCGACCCGGCGGCATTCCTCGCCGAGATCACCGCGTCGCCCGCAGTCACCGGCGAAACGGTCTTGTTCTTCGAGGTGCCCAACGCCGCATATACCTTCGAGGATGACGGCATCTGGGACCTGATTTACGAGCACTGCTCGTATTTCACCGCGCGCTCGCTCGTCGCCCTCTTCGAGCGCTGCGGGCTTGAGGTGATCGCGACCCGAGACCTCTATTCGGGGCAGTACCTCGGCATCGAGGCGCGGCCTGCCCCAGGTGCGCGGGCCGTCCGTCCGGGGAGCCTCGCCCCGGCAACGGCCAAGAATGAGCCCTTCGCCGAGCGCTACCGCAGCAAGCTCGCCCGTTGGCAGGATGCGGTTGCCGGATGGGCCGCGGCCGGCGAAAGGATCGTGATCTGGGGGGCGGGGTCGAAGGGCGTCGGCTTTCTCGACGCGCTGCGGCCAGCCGCGGTCGCCTATGCCGTCGACCTGAACCCGCGCAAGCGCGGTCGCTTCCTTCCCGGCAGCGGCGCTGAAGTGATCGCACCCGAATTCCTGCCCGAGTATCGCCCCGACCGTGTGATCCTGATGAACCCGGTCTATCGGACGGAGGTGAGCGACCTGCTCGCTCGGCTTGGCCTCTCGCCGGCGCTGGTCGCGGCCTGAAGCATGACGCGCCGGCGACAAGGCGGATACCACGCACGCCCCGGGAACTACCTCACTGCTCCGCTCGCAGGCCGGCGCCCCGGTGGCCGGGTATCGTTCTTCTTCTGGTGGCCTAAGAAAGGCTGAGTCGTGCTGGAGCGCAATCCCAATCTCGCGCGGCCCGATCCACGCCTCGAACGCCCGGCGGCCATGCCGGACGACGGAGGCATCAGCCGCGCCGAGCTGTTCGGCTTCGCCCGCCGGCACTTTCTGACGATCGTCGGCTGCATGGGCATCGGCGTGCTCCTCGCTGCCTTTCAGGTCACATCGCAAGAGCCAGCCTACACGGCCTATACCCAGATTCTGATCGACCTGAAGGCGCCGTCGCTGCTCGACACCCAAGGCCGCGAGGTCCAGACCTCGCTCGACACTGCGGAGGTGGAGAGCCAGATGACCGTACTGCGATCGGAAATGATCGCCAACATGGTGATCGATGAACTCGACCTAGTCAACGATCCGGAATTCCAGGGAAAGAAGCGCTCGCGGATGGAGATGCTGGGTGCCAGGGTCGCGGATCTCGCGGTCAAGATCGGCCTCCTCAAGCCCGAAACTGCCGAGGGGTGGCGTGCAAGCAACCTCAATCGTGCCATGGAGGATGCGCCCGCCAGCGAGCCGATCGACGAGGCGGTGGTCGACGGCGCAACCGGAGAGGCGGGAGCGCCGCTGCCGGCCGATCCTGCGGCGGCGGCGGTCCCGGGGGCTGAGGACGACCGCGAAGCCGCCGCGCAGGAGACGGAACGGCGGCTCACGCTTGCGCATTTCCAGAGCAAACTCGGCGTGAACCGGATAAGTGTCTCCTACGTGATCGAGATCTCATTCCGCTCGCGAGACCCGGAGAAGGCTGCACAGATCGCCAACGCCACAGCCTATGCCTATGTGAATGAGCAGCTCTTGTCCAAGATCGCCGCCATGGAGCAGGGCAACGAATGGCTTGAGGCGCGACTAAACGAATTGCGCCACAAGCTGAACGCCGCCACCCAGGCGGCGCAGGCGTTTCGCGCCCGGCACGACTACAGCATTGCCGAGGCGGCGCCCACCGACCCGACGACGATCACCGCCGAGTCGAGCGCCGAAGAGGCCCCGACGCTGGAGGAACTGGAGGCGACCGCCGATACCTATCGCAAGCTCTACGGCAGCGTGCTCGAAGCCTTCACCTCGTCGCTGCAGCACAAGTCCTACCCCTACTCTCTGGTCCGCGTGATCACTCCGGCGTCGCCGCCCTTCAACAAGAGCTCGCCGCGAACCAAGATCACCCTGATTTTCGGTGCCCTGGCAGGGCTGCTCGTCGGGATCGGCACCGCCATCGTCCGGCAAAGCCTCGACGGCTCGATCCGCTCAGCCCGGCAGATCCGGTCCGACCTGGGCTCCGATTGCCTGGTCGAGGTGCCGCGGATCAGCTTCTGGTCCAGCGACCAGCGCGGCCTGACCGACATCTACGCCAACCCTCATTCGCCTTTCTCAGACGCAATCGGACGTCTCAAGACGGCGATTCGCATCAGCGCCAAGGCGGACGGTAGCGTCGCCGTCGGCATCACCTCGGCACTGCGCGGCGAGGGCAAGAGCGTGATTGCCAGCAATCTGGGCCTCGCCTGCGTCGGTGCCGGCTACCGCACTCTGGTGGTCGACGGTGACCCGCTGCGCTCGACCCTGAGCAAGGCGTTGCTCCCGCCGTCGGACATCGGGTCGCCGGCTCGGCCGATCCAGCCGGATCCGGGCTCCGGCTCGCCAGTGCCGTCCGACGGCTGGTTCGAGCTGTTTCCGGCCCGCTTTGGCAGCAATCCGGGCGACTGGGCGCGCACCTCGGCTCTATCCGGCTCCTGGCGCGACCTGCAGAGGGCCAACGAAGTGGTGATCGTGGACCTCCCGCCGATGCAGCAGGCGATCGACGTGCTACCGGCTCTGCCGAGCCTCGATTTCCTCATCGTCGTCGCAGCCTGGGGTACGACGCCGCTCGACGCGGTCGTGGAGGCCATCCGGATGGCGGATCTCTGCAGCATACCACTGCTCGGGGTGGCGCTGACCAAGGTGCCCCGCGGTGCCCGCCGCCCGAGATTGATCTCCGGCCGGGTGGGTGGCCATCCAATCCGATGATCGGCGTACACCTTTTGCAACCTTGTTCCCTCCTTCCTCCTCGCAAAGATGGAACCAGTCACCGGAGCCAGGCGCTGTTCCGCCCGTCCGGGGAGACGCGGGCAATGGAAGAGAGGACATGACGGAGCCGTTTGCAGTCGAAACGCCTCCCATGCTGCCCGAGACGCCCGCGCAGGGTTCGACCGGCGGTTTCAATGGCTTGCTCTCGGCGATGCGCGGCGGCGGGCCCGGACGTGGCAGTATCGGGACCAGCGGAAGGCCGGAGCAACGGCCGCTCGGCGGAGCTCTGAAGCGCACCGTCGATCTGGTGTTCGCCGCGGCCTTGACAGTCATGCTCCTTCCGCTCGAATTGATGATCGCCCTCCTTATTCTGGTGACGATGGGGCGGCCGGTGCTCTTCGCGCACCCACGCGTCGGCTTCCAGCGCAGGCTTTTCAATTGCCACAAGTTTCGCTCCATGGTTCGCGACCCCGACACGGTCCTGGAGCGCCATCTCGCCGAAAACCCTGAAGCCGCGCGCGAGTGGAGAGAGACCCAGAAGCTGCGCAACGACCCGCGCGTCACCTTCGTCGGGCGGATGCTACGCAAGTCGAGCCTGGACGAGCTGCCCCAGCTGATTAACGTGCTGCGCGGCGAGATGAGCTGCGTCGGACCGCGCCCCGTCGTTGCCGACGAGCTTGCCCGCTATGGCGCCAAGACGCCGCTCTACCTTTCGGTCCGTCCCGGGATGACCGGGCTCTGGCAGGTCAGTGGCCGCAGTTCGGTGGACTACGCGCATCGAATTGAACTCGACGAGACCTATGTCCGCTCCTGGTCGCCCTGGCTGGACCTCAGGATCCTCGCCAGCACGCTCTTCGTGCTCCTCAAGTTCAACGACGCAGCCTAAACTGGCCCGGCCCGCGGCGGCGAAGCCCGGGCACGCTACGGGGCGGTTCGGCGACGCAGGCGGGTTTATAGGTCCGGACGCTTCGACACTGACTTGAGCCCCCTTGCCTAGATGTTCGGGCTGCCAGCCGAACACATTTGTCCGGGCCGCAACCGGTGCGCACGAGCATCCGGACCTTGCTTCGAACACCTAGGTGTCTGATCCCACGGTTTGATGGTGCGATCCTTTCGACGGAATGGAAGGAAGCATTATGGGACAAGTTCGTCACGGGAGCGCCACGACCACGCACGCCGTCAGAG
>JAGRKZ010000109.1 GCA_020442065.1 Bauldia sp. | reverse complement strand
TTCGACCGCTCCATCGACGTCCACGTCTCGCGCATTCGCCAGGCGATCGAGGACAATCCCAGGAAGCCCCGGCGCATCATCACCGTGCGCGGCGCCGGCTACCTCTTCGCCCGGACACAGGATTGACGGTCGCCGGTGATGAAGCGGCTCTATCGCAAGATCTACCTTGCCATCCTCGGCAGTCTTGTTCTGGTGGTCGTCCTTGCCAGTCTGGTCTGGCAGTTCGGCGGGCAGGGCGCTCCGATGTCGTCGGCCCTGACGCTGGCGGGCGAACTGGTGATGGCGGCCTTGCCCCCGCCCGACGCCGCGGCCGAAGAGCAGCAGGCGGTGCTGTCTCGTCTCGCCGGCCGGCTCGGCACCGATCTCACCCTGTTCGACGCGGAGCGCCGCGTCATCGCCTCGTCAGCGGAACCGCTCCGCGCGCCGGGGGAAGACGACAGTGGCTGGAGCTACGGTCGCGGCGGCCCGATGTGGAGCGTTCCTCTTCCCGATGGCCGATGGCTCGTCGCCCGCGTCCGGGACATCCGCCGGAGCCCGCTCGTCGCCCTGGTGCTCCTGCTCGGGGTGGTGGCGCTGGCGGTCGGCATCTCGGCCTACCCAGTGGCGAGGGGCCTGACGCGCCGGCTGGAACGGCTGCAGGCCGGCGTCGAGACCCTCGGCGCCGGCGATCTCGGCGCGCGGGTCGAGGTCGAAGGGCGGGATGAAGTCGCCGGCCTCGCTGCGAGCTTCAACCGGGCCGCGGTCCGCATCGAGGAACTGGTCGGCGCCCACCGCATGCTGCTCGCCAACGCCTCGCACGAGCTGCGCACGCCGCTCACCCGCATCCGCCTCGGGCTCGACCTCCTGGAGCAGCGTCCTGATGCCGGTTTGAAGGCCGATCTCCGTGCCGACATCGCCGAACTCGACCGGCTGATCGACGAGATCCTGCTCGCCAGCCGGCTCGACGCGACGCCGACGCTCGGCGCGGTCGAGGCCGTCGATCTCCAGGCGCTGGCGGCCGAGGAGTGCGCCCGCTACGACGATGTCACGCTGGACAGCGACGGCGTGGTGGTCGACGGCGATCCGCGCCTTCTTCGCCGGCTCGTGCGAAACCTGCTCGAGAACGCGGCGAAGCACGGGCGGCCTCCGGTCGTGGTGACGATCCGGGGGCAGCCGGGCGGCGCGCGCCTGCGGGTCGAGGATGCCGGCCCGGGCGTGCCCGAGGTCGACCGCGATCGCGTCTTCACGCCGTTCTACCGCCTTGCCGGCGATGACCAGGGCGCCGGCCTCGGCCTGTCGCTCGTCCGCCAGATCGCCCGCCTCCATGGCGGCGATGCCGTGGTCGCGGACAACCCCGACTCGGGGCGGGCAGGTTTTGAGGTCAGGCTGCCGGCCGCGCGCGGCTGAAGGTTCGCCCTACGTCAGCAGTTCGCGGCACTTAGGACAGCGCACCTTCTTGCCCGGCGCCATGCCGATGATGCCGGTGTGGCCGCAGGTCTTGCAGGTGAAGGTCGTCGCCTCGACCGCCGGCATTTCCTTGATGGCACCGCCGCGGGCGAGGAAGGCGGCCACCAGGTCTTCGGCGTCGGATCGCTTGTCGGCCTTGCTCACCTGGTCCTTCCGGGGCACGGGTCGTCTGTAGGTCATCTGGCGCCGCCTCTAGCGTAACTTGAAGTCTGAAGGTGGCCCTTAGCACGATCCCGTGGCGGTATCACGGCGGCTGCCGCCATCGTCCACAGCCGCAGGGGCGGCTCCGTCGGAATCGACATTTTCCGGTCGGGGCGGGTTGACGGCGACCGCTTCCGGTGGTGGTGGAGGGGGACGACGAGATGTGAAGGTGCGGCGTCCGTGGAGGATAGGTCATGATCTGGTGGGCAAAGCGCGCGGTTCTGCTCATCCTCGCCGCCTTGGTGGTGCCGGCGGTGCCGGCCCGCGCGATGGACCCTCAATCCTGCCGGCCGGTTCGCTTCGGCGCGGTCAACTGGACCGACGTTACGGCGACCACCGCGGTCGTGTCCCGCCTCCTCGAAGGACTCGGATACGCGCCCTCGACCCGCATCATGGCCGTCCCCGACATCTACATGGCGCTGGAAGGGCGCGAGATAGACGCCTTCCTCGGCAACTGGATGCCGACCATGGAGGCCGACCTCCAGCCCTATGTCGAGGACGGCTCAGTCGAGGTGATCGAGGCCCCGAACCTGATCGGGGCGAAATACACCCTCGCCGTCCCAACCTATCTGTTCGAGGCGGGGCTTCAGACCTTCAGCGACATCGCCCGTTTCCGCGAGGCGCTGGCTGGGAAGATCTACGGCCTCGAAGCCGGCAATGACGGCAACCGGCTCATTCGGACGATGATCGAGGGAGACGCATTCGGTCTTCGCGGTTTTGAGCTGGTCGAAACCAGCGAGCAGGGGATGCTGGATGCGCTGGCGCGCGCCGTGAACCGGCGCGAGCCGATGGTCTTTCTCGGCTGGGAGCCGCACCCCATGAACGCGACCTTCAGCATCCGCTATCTGGCGGGCGGCGACGAGGTCTTCGGTCCCAATTTCGGCGGCGCCAACGTCTTCACCAATGTTCGCGCCGGCTACCTCGACGCCTGTCCCAATGTCGGGACGCTTCTCTCAGGCCTCCGTTTCACCCTGCAGATGGAGAGCGTGTTGATGGCGGCGATCCTCGGCCGCGGCGAGGATCCGGCCGAGGCCGCCCGCAAGTGGCTCCGCGGCAATCCGCGGATCTGGCAGGGCTGGCTCAAGGGCGTGACGACGATAGGCGGCGAGCCGGGCTATGAGGCCGTGCGGAAGAGCCTCGGGCTCTGACCCGCGTCAGGGGAGCCGCGCCAGCCGCTCGGTCAACAGGCGATAGAAGCCGGCGTCGTCGGCGCTGCGAAGGTAGAGCACGTTGCGCGGTCGATCGGTGATCTGCCAGTAGTCGGCGACCGTCATCCCCCGCGTCAGCTCGCTCGCCGTCTCGATGGTGACGTTGATCTTGCGCCCCTTGAACAGGTCGGGTTCGAGCAGCCAGGCGATGACGCAGGGATCGTGCAGGGGCGCGCCTTCGTTGCCGTACTTCTCGAGGTCGAATTTCTGGGAGAAGAGGATCATCTCCGCGACCGCCCGCCCCGCCTTGTTGCCGATGCCCGAGAAGCCTTCGATGCGATGGGCGTAGCTGAGCACGCCGTGGGTGACGTCGAGCGGGATCATGGTGATCGGCACGCCGCTTCGGAGCACGACGTCCGCCGCTTCGGGATCGACATAGACGTTGAACTCGGCGGCGGGGGTGAAGTTGCCAACCTCGAAATAGGCGCCGGCCATCATCACGATCTCGCGGATGCGCGGCGCGATGTCGGGTGCCTTGACCAGCGCCATGCCGATATTGGTCAGGGGGCCGAGGGTGCACAGCGTCACCGTGCCCGGCTCCTCGCTCCGCAACGTGTCGATGATGTAGTCGACGCCGTGCTGGGCCTCGAGCTTCTTCTTGGGCTCGGGCAGGTCCGGACCGTCGAGCCCGGTCGGCCCGTGGACATGCTCGGCGGTGACCAGCATCCGCCGCATCGGCCGCTCGCAGCCCGCATAGACCGGCACTTCGGTGCGGCCCGAGAGCTCCACCACCTTCAGCGCATTCCGCGCGTTCTGGGCGAGGCCGATATTGCCGCCGACGGCGACGATCCCCAGCACGTCGAGATCCTCGGGCGAGGCGAGGGCGAGAAGGATGGCGATGGCGTCGTCCTGGCCCGGGTCGGTGTCGATGATGATCTTGCGGGTCATGTCTGTTCCCTTGTCGCGGCCGTCCGAACCGGCGCCGTGGCGGTCGAATCGGGAGCGAATCCTAGTCGACTTCGACAGCGGCGTTAGCTGCCGGGCTGTTGCCGATCCGGGTCGGGGTGGCTGTTCAGGTGGCGGCCAGTCCCGCGAGCAGGCGCTGGAAGGCGCGCATGCCGGGATCGTCCATGCCCACCGACTTCTCGGCGAACATCCGCGCCCGCCCCAGCCGGTTCGGGCGATCGCGAAATCCGGCGAGCGTGGCGTCGGTGGCGGCCGTCGCGGCCGCCAGCATGGCGGCGGGCTCGTCCATGCCCTCGATCGCCTTTGCCACCGCGTCGAGGATGTCGAGCACGCTCTTGTCGCCGAGTGCGCCCTTGCCGCGCTCCATCATCGCGTCCCGCGCCGCCGCGACCAGTCCCGGCGCTTCCGACCACGGCACCTCGGTCCTGCCCTTGGTGCGCTTCGCCGCCGCCATCAGGGCGGTGGCGGTCAGCGTGCCGTAGGATGAGGATGACACCCGCTGGAAGGCCTTGGCGGCGGCGAGGAATGCCATGCCGACATCGTCGGGCATGGTTGCCGCCTCGCCGGCGACCTCCTGCCAGCCGGTGGCGACGGTGATGCCGAGGTCGCCGTCGCCGAGCTGGCCGTCGAGGGTGTTGAGTTCGCCCTCGGCGGCCTTGGCCGCGGCGGCGAGCCGCGGTGCGGCGGCCTGCAGCGACGCGGTGGTGATGCCGGTCATCGTCCCGATCACCCGACCGTCCAGAAGGCGCAGTGGCAGGGCGCCTTCAGCAGGCGCTCGAGCTCGCTGTCGAGCTTGCACAGGGTCACCGTCGCCCCGGTCATCTCCATCGAGGTCGCGTAGCGCCCGACCAGCGGCATGACGATCTCGACGCCGAGGTCGGCGAGGCGCGCGCGGGCGCGGCGGTACATGATGTAGAGCTCCTCGGGCGGCGTGGCCCCGAGCGAATTGACCAGGATCGAGGCCCGGTCGCCCTTCTTGAGCGGCATGTCGGCGAGGAGCCGGTCCAGCATCTCGTCGGTGATCGCGTCCGCCGGCCGCAGCTTGTCCCGCCAGATGCCGGGCTCGCCATGGATGCCCATGCCCATTTCCATTTCGTCTTCGCCGATCTCGAAGGTCGGCTTGCCGGCCTGCGGCACCGTGCAGGGGGTGAGCGCCATGCCGATCGAGCGGCAGGCATCGGCCGCCTTCTGCGCCGTCGCGGTCACGGCGTCGAGATCGGCCATTTCCTCGGCCCGCGCGCCGGCGATCTTGAAGGCATAGACCATGCCCGCGACGCCGCGCCGCTTGGCCGCCTCGGCCGGAGGCGCGGAAGCGACGTCGTCGGCGAGGAGGACCGTGGTGGAACGGATGTCGTCCTCGAGTTCGACCGTCTCGCCGGCCATGTCGAAGTTCATCACGTCGCCGCCGTAGTTGCCGTAGAGGCGGAGCACGCCGGCGCCGCCATGGGCGAGGCGCATTGAGTCCGCCATCTGCTCGGCCGACGGCGAGGCGAAGACGTTGCCGATGGCAGAGGCGTCGAGCAGCCCCTTGCCGACATATCCGGTGAAGACCGGCAGGTGGCCCGAGCCGCCGCCGGTCACGATGCCCACCTTGCCGGGCGTCGCGCCGCCGGCACGGGCGATGACCCGGGGCATGGGGCGCGCATAGACCTCCGGATGCGCGGCCACTAGGCCGTCGAGCATCTCGTCGACGTAGCTCGCGGGATCGTTGAGGATCTTTTTCATCGGGCTTCCTCCCTCGGTTTGTGCTTCTTCGCGCGCGTCTTGCGCGATCCCTCACCCCGCTCGCTTCCCGGTCCGGCGCGAAACGTCTCGCCCGGACTGTCGGACAGCGTCCGCGGGCGGATGAGCTCCGGTTCGATCTGCAGGCAAGGGGCGCCGTGCACGTCGCTCTCGATGATACGGAACGCCTCGGCGATGAGTCGATCGACGTTTTGGCGCACCATGATCACCGGGAAATGCATGAAGGACGCGAAGGGATCGTAGTCGTAGCAGCCGACCACGATGTTGTTGAAGGCCTCCGGCGGCAGCGTCGAGAAATACTTGAGCACGCCCTCGAAGGCGAAGGCCGAGTTGATGAAGAGCCCGGTCGGCAGGCCGCCGACCTGCTCGCAGAGTTCGCGGACGTCGGTCGCCGAGGCGTCGGGATTGTAGCTGCGGGCCCGGATCAGATCATCGGCGTTCTCGCCGCGCTCCTCGGCGATCACGTCCTTGAAGGCGCGGATGCGCTCGGCGGTGGCGAAGTCCCACTGCGCGCCGCCGATGAAGTACGCCTTGGCGCGGAGCGGGTCGCTCGATCGCGGCATCGACGTCAGGATCTCGCGCGTGAGCTGGCGCGCGCCATTGTAGTTGTTGGAGATGACCGACGGCGCCTTCCGTCCCGGCAGGTCGACGTTCACATGCTTCAGGTTGACCGCCGCACAGATGTCCGAGAGCGAGTCCGGATCGGTCGCGCCGACGATGAACAGCGAGTCGACAGCGTAGGAGATCAGGGTCTCCACCGTCCGGCGCTCCTCCGCCGGATCGCGGAGGGTGCTGACCACCACCGGGCACATGCCCCGCGCCCGCACGTGGCTTTCGAAGATCTGCGACATCGAGGAGAAGAAGCGGTTGAAGTGCGCCGGCAGCACCATCCCGACCAGCCCGGAGCGGGCCTTGCGCAGCCCCCGTGCCTGCATGTTGGTGGTGTAGCCCTGCTCCTCGGCCAGGCGCTGGATCTCGAGCGCGGTGCTTTCCTTGATGCGCCGGCTCCGCCAGGTGCCGCTGAGGGCGGCACTGACCGTCGACGGCGAAGCCCCGGTCGACCGCGCTATGTCGTAGATCGTCGTCTTGCCGGCCGAGGGACGCTTGCTGCTCATTTTCGATTTCGTTGCCAGCCGCCGCTGCATTCCCTTGACACATGCGCGGTTTCTCGGTCAGATTGCTACATCGATTGTGCATGGGCGTCCAGTCCCGACGGGACTTCGGCTGCCGGCGAGGAGGAAGCGTCGGGAACAGCGCACGATCGGAACGGGGCGGGGCTTTGCACAATCGAATGTGCAGGGCATCCCGCCAAAGCAACGGCGCCCCGATGCGGGCGCGCAAAGGGAGGAATGTGATGTTCAAGCGCTTTGCTGCGCCCCTGCTCGGGGCGGCTGTCATTGCGGCGTCGCTCGCGACCGCCGCCGTGGCCCAGGACAAGCCGACCATGGGCGTCGTCGTCAAGATCGGCGGCATCCCGTGGTTCAACGCCATGGAAGTCGGCATCAAGGAACAAGGCGACGCCATGGGCATGGACGCCTTCATGGTCGGTCCGACCAGCGCCGACCCGGCGCTTCAGGTCCGCGCCATCGAGGACCTGATCGCCAAGGGCGTCGACGTCATCGGCGTGGTGCCGAACGACGCCAATGCCATCGAGCCCGTGCTCGAGAAGGCCCGCGCCGCCGGCATCAAGGTCGTGACGCATGAGTCGCCGGCCCAGAAGAACGTCGACTGGAACTTCGAGATGGCCTCCTCCAAGGGCTTCGGTGAGGCCCATGCCAAGATGCTGGCCGAGGCCATGGGCGGCAAGGGCTCCTACGCCGTCTATGTCGGCTCGCTCACGGTGCCGCTCCACAACGAGTGGGCGGACTACGCCATCGCCTACCTCAAGGACAACTATCCGGACATGAAGCTCATCGGTGACCGCTACGGCGTTGCCGAGAGCGTCGACGACAGCCGCAAGACCGCGCTCGACCTCATCGCCGCCAATCCTGATCTCACCGGCTTCCTCGCCTTCGGCAGCCAGGGTCCGATCGGCATCGGCCGCGCCCTCGAGGAAACCCGCAAGGTCGGCGAGATCGCCGTCTATGGTCCGTTCTCCCCCGGCCAGGGTCGCCAGCTCGTCAAGGAAGGCGCGATCAGCGGCGGCTTCATGTGGAACCCGATGGAAGCCGGCCGGGTGTTCGTCCGCGTCGGCGACATGCTGGTGAAGGGTGAGGCGATCACCGACGGCACCACCATCGAGGGCCTCGGCGAAGTCCATCCCGACGGCACCAACATCATCGTCGACGCCCTGATCCCGATCAACAAGGATACGGTCGACGGACTGGCCGATCTCGGTCTCTGAGTCGACTGAACGCGGCGGGCCGTCGCCGACGGCCCTCCGTGCCCATCCCTGGCCCGCCGGCGCACCGCTGGCGTCGACGTGGCCGGCAGGCATGTTCTCGGAACACATCCGGCTGGAGCTTTCCCATCATGACCGACCTCTATCAGGGTGCGCTCGCCGAGCTTTCCGGTGTGTTCGACCGAATTGACGATGCGGCGGTGGACAACGCCGTCCGAATGATCGCCGAAGCGCGCACCGTGGTCGTCTTCGGCGGTGGTCGCGAGCGCCTGCAGATCATGGGCTTTGCCATGCGCCTGTTCCACCTCGGCCGCTCCGTCGCGGTGGTGGGCGACATGACGACGCCAGCCATCGGCCCCGGCGATCTCTTTGTCGTTACTGTCGGTCCGGGCGAGATTTCCACCGCGCTCGCGCTTCTCGATGTCGCGAAAAAGGCCGGCGCGCGCATCCTTGTCCTCACGGCGCAACCCAGGGGCCGGGCCGCCGCCTATGCCGATTTCGTCCTCACCGTGCCGGCGCAGACCATGGCCGACGACCAGGGCCAGAAGACCTCGATCCTGCCGATGGGCTCGCTCTACGAGGGCGCCCTGTTCGTGCTGTTCGAAGTCATGATACTGAAACTGCGCGCGATGGTGGACGTCGATCCGGCGGTCATGCGCGCCAACCACACCAACTTGGAATAGGTGCCGGTGCTTGCCGGGGAACGTTGTGACGGGGGCGGATAGAGACGCGGCGGGGACGGGGGTGGCGGCGCCTGCCGTGAGCTTCGCCCGTGTGTCGAAGGCGTTCGGCGGCGTTCGGGCGCTCAGCGATGTGTCGTTCGAGGTGCTTCCCGGCGAGGTTCATTGCATCGCCGGTGAGAACGGCTCGGGCAAGAGCACGCTCATCAAGATCATCACCGGCGTCTACCAGCCCGACCCGGGCGCCGAGATGTCCTATTTCGGCCGGCGCGTCGATTCGGTGACGCCGGCGGTCGCCCGCGGCCTCGGCATCAACGTCATCTGGCAGGACCTTGCGCTCTTCCCGCAGATGACCGTGGCCGAGAACATCGCCTTCGGCGACATCCTCGGGTCCCGCCCCCGCCTCGTGCACCGGCGCCAGATGCGGGCCAAGGCCGAGCGGGTTCTCGATCGCCTCGGCGTCTCGCTCGATCTCGACGCGCGGCTCAACACGCTGTCGATCGCCGAGCGCCAGATCGTCGCCATCTGCCGGACGCTCGTCGGCGACGCCCGTCTCGTGTTCATGGACGAGCCGACCGCGTCGCTGACCCATTCCGAGACGCAGAGCCTGCTCGCCATCGTCCGCAAGCTCTCCGCCGATGGCGTCTCGATCGTCTTCGTCAGCCACCGCCTTGCCGAGGTGCTCGCGATCTCCTCGCGCGTCACTGTCCTCCGCGATGGCCGCAAGGTCGGGGTCTACGACACCGAAGGCATGACGCAGTCGCGGCTCACCGAGCTGATGACCGGCAAGACCTTCGATGCCGAGGTGATCAGCGGCGACCGCTCGGCCGAGCGGGCGGTGCTGGAGGTCTCCGGCCTCTGTCGTGCCGGCGAGTACGAGGATATCGACCTCACCATCCGCGCCGGCGAGGTGGTGGGCCTGACCGGACTGATCGGCGCCGGCCGGACCGAGCTCGGTCTGAGCCTGTTCGGCATGACGCGGCCGGAACGGGGTGCGGTCCGCCTCAACGGCGAACCGGTGTCGTTCCGCTCCAACCGCGACGCCATCGCTGCCGGCGTCGCTTACGTCTCAGAGGACCGGCTGACGCTGGGGCTGGTCCAGCCGCAGTCGATCGCCGACAACGTGGTGCTGCCGGTGCTCGGCAAGATCGTCAACGGTCTCGATCTGATCTCGACCGGCAAGAAGAACGATCTCGTCTCGCGCTGGATCCGCGAGCTCAACGTCAAGGTCGGCCGGCCGGAAGACCCGGTCTCGACGCTGTCGGGCGGCAACCAGCAGCGGATCGTTCTCGCCAAGTGGCTCGCCACCGAGCCGAAGCTGCTGATCCTTGATTCGCCGACCGTCGGCGTCGATGTCGGCGCCCGCGCCGGGCTCTTCGCCATCGTCCGCCAGCTCGCCGCCGAGGGCCTCGCCATCCTGCTCATCTCCGACGAGGTTCCCGAAGTCTATTTCAACGCCGATCGGATCATCCACATGGCCGGCGGCCGTTTCATCGCGAGCTACGACCCGCGTGCGCTGTCGCTCGCGGCGGTGGAGAAGGCGGTCTATGCGTAGGCTCCTCACCTCGACCGAAGGGCGGCTCACCATCGTGCTCGTGATCGTCTGCGCCATTCTTGCGCTGGCCAGCGATCAATTCCTCACCCTTGCCAACTTCTCGAATCTCCTCGCGGCGAGCGCCGTCAACCTCATCTTCGCGGTCGGCCTCGTCGTCGTCCTCATCGCCGGCGGCATCGACATCTCCTTCGCCGTCGCCGCGTCGGTGGTCCAGTACCTCACCGTGTTCGCCCTCCAGGCGGTCGGGGGCGGCAACTGGGCCTTCGGCTTCTTCTTCGCCGGCATCATCGGCATCGGCCTCGGCGCCATCAACGCCGCGCTGATCTACTACTTCCGCATCATCTCGATCGTCGTCACCATCGCCACCTTCAACGCCTTCTTCGGCCTCCTGATGTTCTTCACCGGCGGCAAGTACATCTACGACCTGCCGGACTGGTGGACGCATCGCATCGTCTTCTTCGAGGTCAAGACCCCGAGCGGTTGGGCCGAGCTGACGCTGCCCGGCGCCGTGATGATCGTCGCCGCGCTCGCTACCTGGGTCCTGATCAACCGCACCACCACCGGCCGCCAGCTCTATGCCTATGGCGACAATCCCGAAGGCGCCCGCCGCGAAGGCATCAGCGTCGGCGCCATGACCTTCATCGCCTTCTGCTGGATGGGAATGATGGCGGGCATCGCCGGGTTGATGCAGGTGAATTTCGTCAAGGAAGTGGTCCCGAACGCGCTGCTCGGTCGGGAGCTCGACGTGCTCGCGGCGGTGGTGCTGGGCGGAGCGCGGCTCGGCGGCGGGCGCGGCTCCGTGCTCGGCTGCGTGCTCGGCGTCCTTCTCGTCGCCATCATCCAGAACGGGCTCAACCTCCTCGGCGTCTCGCCCTATGCTTTCAAGATGGTGGTCGGCGCCTTCATCCTGTTTGCCATATCGACCTCCAACATCTCCTTCCGGAACCTCCTTGGGGGCGCAGCGGGCGGGCGGCGGGCATGATCGAAGCGTATCGCCGCATGAGGGACCTGGTGGGCGCCGAAGTTCTCGGCCTGCTCGCCTTCCTCGTCATCGTCGTGATCGCCTTCAGCCTCGCGACGCCGCGTTTTCTCACCGGCGAGAATTTCGGGTCGATCGCCTTCCAGCTGCCCGAGCTTGGCCTTCTCACCCTCGCCATGCTGGTGCCGATCCTCTCGGGTGGGCTCAATCTCGCCATCACCTACACGGCCAACTTCTGCGGTCTGACCCTCGCCTGGATTCTCCAGGTTCACGGCGGCGTCGATGCCGGCTTCGGCGCCTTCCTGCTCGGCTGCGCCGCCGCGCTCGCCGTCGGCGCCACCGCCGGGCTGATCATGGGCCTGGTGATCGCCTATGTCGGCGCGCACCCCATCCTCGTATCGCTGGCGATGATGATCTTCATCCGCGGTCTCGGCGAGTTCCTCACCCGGGGCGGCGACATCTCCGGCTTCCCGGACTTCATCCGGCCCATCGGCCACGGCAGCGTCCTGGGCTTTCCGATTCCGTTGCTCATCTTCCTCGTCGCCGCCGCGATCTGGTACATCATGCTGCAGCGGACGCGGCACGGCTTCTCCACCTACATGCTCGGCTCGAACCTCGAGGCGACGCGCTATTCGGGCATTCCCACCCGGCGCACCATCACCCTCATCTACACGCTATCCGGGCTGATGTGCGCCGTCGCCGGTATCGTCATGGTGGCGCGGTTCAACTCGGTCCGCGTCGGCCATGGCGACGCCTACCTGCTCATCACCGTGCTGGCCTGCTTCCTCGGCGGCGTCGATCCCTTCGGCGGGTTCGGCCGCGTGCTTCCGGTGGCGATCGCCCTCCTCATCCTCCAGGTGTTGTCCTCGGGGCTGAACCTCATCGGCGCCAACCAGCACCTGTCGACCGCTGTCTGGGGCCTGTTCCTGATCGCAGTCATGGTCATTCGCTTCGGATGGCAGCGGCTGGCTCTCCGGAGATGACGGCTGCGCCGTGATTTTGGCCGAGAAGATGGGAGACGCCTGGTGAGTTCCGTCGCCGTCCTCGATGTCGGCAAGACCAACGTCAAGCTCACGGTCGCGAGCCGATCCGGCGACCTGATCGAGACCCTCTCGCTCGCCAACGCGCCGGCGCCGGCGCCGCCGTACCTGCACATCGACACGGACCGCATCGGGCCCTGGGTCCTCTCGCATCTGTCCGAGCTCTGCCGCCGCCACGACATCGGCGTCTTCGTCGCCATGACCCATGGATCGGCCGGCGGTCTGGTCGACGATGATCGCCTGCTGATGCCGATGATCGACTACGAGGCCGAGGTTCCGTCGGCAGTGACCGAGGCCTATGCCGCGGCCGCCGGCCCGTTTCCTCCCCTCGGCAGTCCGCTCATGCCCGGCGCGGCGCACATGGCGCGGCAGCTGCTGTGGCTCGAGACCGACTGGCCGGAGAAGGTCGCCGCCGCCCGCTGGTATCTCGGCGGGCCGCAATACTGGGCATGGCTGCTGTCGGGCGCGGGCGCGAGCGAGCTGACCTATCTCGCCGCCCAGACGCATTTCTGGAACTTCGAGACCGCCGGCTTCTCGCGGATCGTCGGCGCGCGCGGGTGGGAGCGTCTGATCGCGCCGCTGACCCCGGCCTGGCGTCCGGTGGGACGGATCCGGCCGGAGCTTGCCGCGCGTCACGGCATCCCGGCGGACCTCCAGGTTCTTTGCGGCATCCACGATTCCAGCGCCAATTTCTATCGCTTCCAGCAGGCCGGCCACGCCGACCTGACGCTGATCTCGACCGGCACCTGGATCGTCGGCCTGAGCGACGAGCAGGCGCACGAATCGGCGGTGGCGCGCGGCTTCGTCACCCGCAATCTCGATGTCACCGGACGTCCTCTCTCGGGCATCCTGGCGATGGGCGGGCGCGAGTTCGCGATCCTCGCCGGCGAGGGGCCGGAAACGGCCGTCGATCCGGCCGAGATCGCCGCCTTGGTCGCGTCGGGCACGATGGCGCTCCCGTCCTTCGCCGAGCAGGATGGCGTCTTTCCCGGCAGCGCCGGCAGGGGACGGGTCGTTGGTCCGGAGCCGGCGTCGCCCGCGGCGCGCCGCGCGCTCGCGCTGCTCTACGTGGCGCTGCTCACCGGTGTGTGCCTGGAGCGGCTGGGCGCCAAGGGCACCATCGTCCTCGACGGCAGCTTCACCAAGGATCCGCTCTATGCGGGGCTGGTCCGCGCCGTCCACCCCGAAGGCGCCATCCTCTACAACACCGACGCCTACGGCGCCGCCTCGGGCGCGGCCCTGCTCGCCGATCACGAGCAGCGGAGCGCCCCGGCGCCGGTCAAGGTCACGCCGGCCCCGCCGGTCGCCATCCCCGGCCTCGCCGCCTATCGCGATCTCTGGCGCCGACGCGCCGAATCCCTTTCCGCCACCTAGTCCTTCACCCCAGACATCGGGAACCCCAGTCCAATGACCAAGCTAACCAACCGCGCCCTCCGTCAGGAGATGGTCGACATCTGCCGCCGCATGAACGCGAGCGGCATCAACCAGGGGACCTCCGGGAACCTTTCGGCCCGCATCGACGGCGGGTTCCTCATCACCCCCACCTCGCTCCCCTACGACCGGATGGAGGCCGAGGACATCGTCGAGATGAGCTACGACGGGACGTATGCCGGCAAGCACCGGCCGTCGTCGGAGTGGCGCTTCCATCGCGATATCATGAAGCATCGCGAGGACATCAACGCGATCCTCCACTGCCACTCGATCTATGCGACGACGCTGGCTTGCCAGTACAAGCCGATCCCCGCCTTCCACTACATGGTCGGCGTTGCCGGCGGCACCACCATCCGGGTCGCCCCCTATGCGACCTTCGGCACGCAGCAGCTCTCCGACAACGCCATCGAGGCGCTCGAAGGCCGGCTCGCCTGCCTCCTCGGCCAGCACGGCCAGATCTCGCTCGGCAAGACCCTTGAGGCGTCGCTCTGGCTCGCCACCGAGGTCGAGACCCTGGCGCGGCTCTACGTACAGGCCCTGCCGCTCGGCGATCTGCCGATCCTCTCGGACGAGGAGATGGCCCGCGTCATCGAGCAGATGCGCAAGATGAGCTACGGCCAGGCGCCGGACGCCGAGGGCATCAACGACGTCGCCCGTCCCCGCGCCGGCTGAGCGCGAACGGCCAGGCCCGGACCCCGCAGCGTCAGGTCGCGACGGGCCGGGCCTCCGCTTCGACAGGCACCGGCAAGGGGGTCTCCGGTTGCGGCTTCACCTCCTTGCGGGAGATGTAGGTGTAGAACATCGGCACCACGAACAG
>JAGRKZ010000274.1 GCA_020442065.1 Bauldia sp. | reverse complement strand
CCTTCAGGTCGATGCCGATGCGCGTCAGTTCCCCGGCAAGGTAGTGCATGTTGGCGTCGCGGGTGCGGCCCGACAGGATCTCGTCCCCGATGATCAGGATCGCGGCGGTTGGGTTCGGCATGGCTCACCTCTTTGCCCAAGCTATAGGCAAGGCGCGGGCCCGGCGGAAGCCCCGGCTCTGGCCAAAGCCGCCGTCCTTGACTATCTAGGCGCGGTATCGTGGCGAAGGAGGGGCCGGTGGACGATCCGCGCGGCCGTCTGACGAAGGACGGAATCAGGATTCACGAGGCGGCGGATTTCGCCGGGATGCACGCGGCCGGGCGGCTCGCGGCCGAGATCCTCGACGAGGTGGGCGCACTGGTCGAACCGGGCGTGACGACCGAGGCGCTCGATGCCTACATCGAGCAGCGCGTGGCCGTGGCCGGCGCGAAATCCGCAACCATAGGCTACCGCGGCTATCAGCACGCCTCCTGCATCTCGGTGAACCATGTCGTCTGCCACGGCATCCCCGGGCCGAAGGTGCTGAAGGACGGCGACATCCTGAACATCGACGTGACCGTCATCGTCGACGGCTGGTACGGCGACACCAGCCGGATGTATGTCGCGGGTGCGCTTCCCCGGAAGGCCGAGCGACTGATCCAGGTCACGCACGACGCGCTGATGCTCGGGACCGAGGCGGTCCGCCCCGGCAACACCTTCGGCGACATCGGCCACGCCATCCAGTCCTACGTCGAAGCCCAGCGGATGAGTGTCGTGCGCGATTTCTGCGGCCACGGGCTCGGCCGGGTGTTCCACGCGCCGCCGAACGTCCTGCACTATGGCCGTCCCGGCACCGGCCCGAAGCTTGAAGAGGGCATGTTCTTCACGATCGAGCCGATGGTGAACCTCGGCCGGCCCGAGACCAAGGTGCTCGCCGACGACTGGACGGCGGTGACGCGCGACAAGTCGCTGTCGGCGCAGTTCGAGCATTCGGTGGGAGTGACGGCGGACGGGGCCGACATCTTCACCCTCTCGCCTGCCGGCCGGTTCTGGCCGACGCGATGACTTACCCTTCGCGGGGCCCGACGTTCTCGCGGAAGGCGACCTCGAAGGCCGCCTTCCTGGCGTCATCCGCCTCGATCTGGTGGGCTGCGCGCCAGTCCTCGTAGGGCGTGCCGTAGTAGATCTCGCGCGCCTCGTCCTTCGTCATCGCGATGCCCCTTTCGTTCGCCGCCTCCTGGTACCAGCGGGCCAGGCAGTTGCGGCAGAAGCCCGCGAGGTTCATCAGGTCGATGTTCTGCACGTCCGCGCGTCTCTCCATCAGGTGATGGCGGAGCGCCCGGAATGCGGCGGCCTCGATCTCGATCCGGGTCTTGTCGTCCATCTGCGGTCCTCCTCGCCTCAGAGATCGGCGTCGGCCAGCGCCGCTTCAAGGATCGGCGCCAGCCTGTCGGCCCAGGCGATCTGGCCGTCCGCGCCCCGGATCAGGTCATGGCGGATCTCGACCAGCACATTTGGCCGGCCCGGCGCCAGCGCGTGCCGGTCGATCGAGTCGCCGTCGAGGTGCCCGCCATAGGGCTCGTTCTCGCCCACGCAGAGGTCGCCCTCCGCCCGCAGCCGCGCAAGCAGGCTCAAGGCCAGCCGCGGATCGCGGTGGGAATAGAGCACGCCGACATGCCAGGGTCGCTCCGCCCGGCCGACAAGGCGCGGCGTGAAGCTGTGAACGGCGCAGATGACCGTGTCGGCTCGCCGCGCTGCGAGTCCCTCAAGCGCAAGGTGGTAGGGTCGGTGGAAGGCCTGCAGCCGCCGCTCCACCTCGGCCTGATCGACATGGCGGTTCACCGGGATCAGCGTCGCATCGTAAAGCCTCATCACCAGCGTCGGATCGTCCTCGCCCCGGTTGGGGTCGATGACGAGGCGGGAGAAATCGCTGAGGATCGCCGGTGCGTCCAGTCGTTCGGCAAGCCGCCGCGTCACCCCGGCCGCCCCGATATCGTAGGCGATGTGCCGTTCCATGTCGGCGGGCGCGATCCCGAGGCTGCCGCCGCCGACGCAGTCGGGAACCCGGTTCGTCGCGTGGTCGCAGGTGATCAGCCAGCGCGAGGGGCGGTCGGCCCCGAGGATGTGGAAAGGCTCTGCCGTCATGCGTTTTTCGTCGTTCCCCGTTGAAAGATCGTTTAGACGAGACGAAGGACAAGCGCCAGTTGCCCTCGCCGCGGTTTTGCGCCATAGAACGGTCGGGACCGTTGTTAGCGCAAACATCATGGAGGACCCGGGATGAGACGGATGCGTTGCGTGAAGATCGTGGCCACGCTTGGCCCCTCCTCCTCGGACTACGGCACCATCCGCGCGCTCTTCGAGGCCGGCGCCGATGTCTTCCGGCTGAACATGAGCCATGGCAGCCATGCCGATCAGGCCGCCCGCCACGCCATCATCCGGCGGGTGGAAGAAGACATGGGCCGGCCCATTGCGATCCTCGCCGACCTGCAGGGTCCGAAGCTTCGCGTCGGCACCTTCGTCGCTGGCGCGCACGAGTTGAACGAGGGCGACCGCTTCCGTTTCGACCTCGACCCGGCCGAGGGCGACGGACGCCGGGTGAACCTGCCCCACCCGGAGATTTTCGCGGCACTCGAACCGGGGTCGCGGCTTCTGGTGAACGATGGCAAGATCCGCCTCACCGTCGATGCCTGCGGCCCCGATTTCGCCGACTGCACCGTGACCGCCGGCGGGATGATCTCCAACCGCAAGGGTGTGAACGTGCCCGACGTGGTGCTGCCGCTCGCGGCGCTTTCGGACAAGGACCGCGCCGACCTGGAGTTTGCCTGCGAGCTCGGCGTCGACTGGCTCGCGCTCTCCTTCGTGCAGCGGGCCGAGGACGTGCGCGAGGCGCGCGTGCTCGCCAGGGGCCGCGCCGCGATCCTGTCGAAGATCGAGAAGCCCGCTGCGGTGAAGGCCTTCGCGGAGATCCTCGAAGCCTCCGACGGCATCATGGTCGCCCGTGGCGACCTTGGCGTGGAGCTTCCGGTCCATTCGGTCCCGCCGATCCAGAAGCAGCTCGTCCGCGCGTCGCGGTCGGCCGGCAAGCCCGTGATCGTGGCGACGCAGATGCTGGAAAGCATGATCGAAAGCCCGATGCCGACCCGGGCCGAGGTCTCCGACGTGGCGAGCGCGATCTACGAGGGCGCCGATGCGGTCATGCTTTCGGCCGAAAGTGCCGCCGGCCAGTATCCGGTCGAGGCGGTGGAGACGATGGACAACGTGGCGAAGTCGGTCGAAGGCGACCCGACCTATCGCGAGATCATCGAGGCCTCCCGCCGGATCGAGCGGCGCACCGTCGCCGACGGCATCGTCGCCGCCGCGCGCGAGATCGCCGAGGCGACCGACATCCACGCCATCTGCTGCTTCACCCAGTCCGGCACGACCGCGAGCCTCGTCGCCCGCGAGCGGCCGACGGTCCCGATCATCGCGCTCTCCCCGCTCATCGCCACGGTCCGGCGGCTGAGCCTGACCTGGGGCGTCCATTGCGTGCAGACGCACGACCCGGTGGACCGCTTCAAGATGGCGGTCGTCAGCGCCGCCAAGGCCGCCCGCGAATATGGCTTCGCGACCGAGACGGACCAGATCGTCGTGACCGCCGGTGTGCCCTTCAACGTCAAGGGTACCACGAACATCCTCCGCGTCGCCCCCTGCGACGAACGGCTGATCTTCCGGACCGACCCGGAGTAGGGACTTCGCTTCCTCGCCGAAGGGGAGGTAGGTGGTGTGCTCCACCACCGTCCCCGCTCCGTCGGTGACCGCGCGGACGGAGCCGAGCCCGTCCGTGTGCAGCGCGTTCACCCTGGTGGTGACGGTGCTGCCGCTCTTGGTCTTGGTGATGCGGATGTCCGGCCGTGGATAGAGCAGGATCTCCTCCGCCGCGCCCTGTCCGTAACGCCTGATCTCCACCGGCCCCATGTAGAGCGTGACCGTGGCCCCGGCCACCGGGTCGGTCTCGACCTTCTTCAGCCGCGCCCCGTCGGCGCCGTAGACGTAAGCGGTGGTCCGGCCGGCGAAGCTGACCGAGACCGGCCGGTTCTCGCCGTCATAGCTCATGACCTTGCCGTCGAGGCCCGTGGTCATGTTGCGGCTTGGGAGGGAAGGTTAAAGGGAACGGTCATATCGTTCGTAAGCTGGATGGCTAAGTGACCTCACGAGACTCGATTTTCAAAAGACTTCCACAGAAATCACATTATTGCTCAGTTTTTCGAAGTAATCTTCACTCGACAGAGACCCTCGAAGAAAATCAATATGCCATCGAATGATACTTGCCACCTCCTTGCAAACAATAAATTCGCCATAGTCAAAGCATATCTCTAT
>JAGRKZ010000108.1 GCA_020442065.1 Bauldia sp. | reverse complement strand
GCGGCAAGGTGATCCGCGAGATCGTGGAGAAGACCGGCGCCAAGATCGACATCAACGACGACGGCACGGTCAAGGTCGCCTCGGCCGACGGCAAGGCGATCACGGCCGCGATCAACTGGATCAAGTCGATCGCCTCGGAGCCCGAGGTCGGCACGATCTACCAGGGCACGGTGGTCAAGACCGTGGACTTCGGCGCCTTCGTCAACTTCTTCGGCGCCAAGGACGGCCTCGTCCATATCTCCCAGCTCGCGCCGGGTCGCGTCGCCAAGACCACCGACGTGATCAAGGAAGGCGACAAGGTCTGGGTGAAGCTCCTCGGCTTCGACGAGCGCGGCAAGGTCCGCCTGTCGATGAAGGTCGTCGACCAGGCGACCGGCGAGGAGATCAAGCAGGCGGAACCGGCTGCGGCCGAAGGCTAGATCCGCTCGTCGAGGCTGACGGCCGGCGCTTCGCCGGCCGTTCCATCCGGCCAGCCCAGCATGACGCGGTCGCGCCCTGCTGCCTTTGCCGCATAAAGGGCGTTGTCGGCGTCCGCGACCAGCGCCTCGATGGTCTTCACCGGGTTGTCCGGGCTGGAGGTGGCCACGCCGACGCTGACCGTGACGAGACCGGTTGGCGCGAGCTGGTGGGCTATTGCCCGCGTGCGCAATCCGGTCCGGATCGACTCGGCCATCGCTGCGGCGCCCTTCAGGTCCGTCTCCGGCAGGATGACCGCGAATTCCTCCCCGCCGTAGCGGGCCGCCAGATCGCCGGATCGATGGAGCGCGTCGGTCAGGACATGGGCAACGGCGCGGAGACAGTCGTCGCCCTCGGGGTGGCCGTAGCTGTCATTGAAGTCCTTGAAATGGTCGACGTCGATGAGCAGCAGGCTCAGCGACATCGCGCTTCGCTCGGCCCGCCGGAGCTCGATGTCGAGGGCTTCGTCGAACGCCCGGCGGTTGGTCAGGCCGGTGAGTCCGTCCATGTGGGCGAGTTCGGCAAGCATGCGGTTGAACTCGACCTGGGCAAGCTCGCTCTGTTTGCGCACCGTGATGTCGGAAACGATGCTGAGGTAGCCGCCGTCTGCGGTCCGGCGGGCTCGCGCCTGCAGCCAGCGGCCGTCGCTGAGCTCGAACTCCCATTCCCCGCCCCTGCGAAGAGATTCCAGGACCTTGTTGACGTGGTCTTCGCTGTTGCCCGGGCCGATGCCGGCCGGCTCGCCGGCGGCGGCCGAGGCATGGAGGAGCTCGGCCAGCCCTATGCCCGGGACCCGCAGGTCGCGGGTCCGGGGGAAGAGGGCGCGGTACTGCTCGTTGCAGAACACGAGGGTTGCGTCACGGTCGAAGAGCACCAGGCCGTCCGCCATGGCCGCCACCGCATCGGCGAGCAGCGCCTCGGTGGCCTTGATGCGCGTGACGTCGGTATCGGTGCCGATCACCCGGGTGACGCGGCCGTCATCATCCCATTCGACCGGCCGACCCCGGCTGAGGATCCAGATGTAGTGACCGTCGCGGTGGCGCTCGCGGTATTCGAACTCCTGATAGTCGACTTCGCCGCGGGCGAGCTTCTCTTCCTCTTCGCGGGCGAAGGCCCGATCCTCCGGATGGACCCGAGCGAGCCAATCTTCCTGGGTGCCTTTCCAGGTTTCGGCGGGGTCCACGCCCCGCATCACCTTCCACATCCGGGAGTGGAAGGAGGCACCGGTGCGAAGGTCATGATCCCAGACGCCCTGGCCGGCGCTCTCGAGCGCGAAGTTCCACCGGCTTTCCGCTTCGGCGACCGCTGTCTCGGCGCGCTTCTGGTGGTTGATGTCGACGACCTGGACGACGATATATCCGTGTGAGGAGGCGTTCGCGCCGTGGATGGCCGACGCCGAGACAAGACCCCAGAAGGTCGAGCCGTCGGCGCGCACGAACAGGCGCTCCTCCTGGTAGCCCTCGGTCTCGCCCTCGGCCACGCCGCGCAGCTGGCGACGCGCCCTCTCCACCATCTCCGGTACGACCACGTCTGCGGTCGTCAGTCCGATGCACTGGGCGCGCGTGCGGCCATACATGCGGGCGAAGGCGGGGTTGGCGTAGGTGACAAGGCCGGCGCTGTTGACCAGCGCCTTGCCGATCGGCGAGCTTTCCATGACCTCGCGAAGAACGAAGCCGCTTTCGGGTCCGGGGACGACGTTGGTGGTCTTCGGCACTGTCTTGGCCATCAGGCTCGCCTGCGCTGCGCCGCCGCCTCTCGCAAGCTCGGTCCTGAGGCCCGCGCCGGCGCCATCTACCCGCCTCCGGCCGCGGCCTGAGTCGGTGAGTCCGCCCCCGTATTGACCAGCCGCGGCACGCTCGGCATCACCCGGTCGCGACCGGCCGCCTTGGCGGCGTACAGCGCCTTGTCGGCGCGCGCCACCAACTCCTCGCCGGTGATTTCGCTGGCGGAGCCCTCGCGCGTCGCAATACCGATGCTGACGGTCACGATTCCGGCGGGCGTGCTGGCATTCGGGATCGCAAGGTGGCGCACCCGCTGGCGGATCATTTCCGCCAGTGCCGCGGCGCCGCGCATATCGGTCTGCGGAAGGATGGCGACAAACTCCTCGCCGCCATAACGGGCGGCAAGGTCGCCGGGACGCTTCATCTCGTCGCCGATCACCCTGGCCACGGCACGCAGGCAACCGTCCCCGGCCGGGTGGCCATGGGCGTCGTTGTAGATCTTGAAGTGATCGACATCGAGGAACATCAGGCTGAGCGGCGTTCCGGCCCGGGCGCTGCGGCTGAACTCGGTTGCGAGCGCCGTATCGAAGGCGCGCCGATTGGTCAGCCCGGTCAGACTGTCGATGCGCGCCAGCGCCGCGAGCTGTTGATTGAGCTCCGACAGTTGGCGCTGGGTGCGTCGCGCCTCCGTCACGTCGGACAGGACGCTGAGCGAGCCGCCATCGGCGGTCAGGCGGACCCGGGTGTGGAACCAGCGGTCGCCGCTGAGCTCGATGATGTCCTCGCCGCTGGTGGCGAGCGAGGCGCAGGTCCTGGCGATCCACGCCTCCTCTTGCCCGGGCAGGATGCCAGCCTGCTCGCCGGACGCGATCGAAGCCCGCAGGATATCGGCGAAGGGCGTTCCGGGAACCCTGAGATGCGCGGTCTTGGCGAAGATTTCGCGGTAGCGATCGTTGCAAAGGACAAGGCGCTGGCGGCGATCGAACATCACCAGTCCATCGGCCATGCTGGCGAGGGCGTCCGCGAGTTGCCGTTGGGCCTCTTCGTGCTGGGCCTCCAGCACCTTCAATTCGGAGATATCGCGATTGTGGGTGAGCAGGCCGACGATCGTGCCATCGCTTCCGTGCAACGGCGCCTTCAGTGTCGCCAGCCATACCTCGGAGCCGTCCCTCCGCTTGGCCCGCTGCTCGATGAGCATGACCTTGCCACTCTTGATCGCGGAGAGCTCGTCGGCGCGAAAGGCCGAGGCGACATCCAGCGGATAGAAGTCGTGGTCGGTCTTGCCGAGGAGCGCCGCCGGCCCCGAGGCCAGCATCAGTTCGGCGGTGGCGGGGTTGGCGGCGATGAAACGGCCGTCGACGTCCTTCGCGCTGATCGGCTCGGGCATGGCGTCGATCACCGCACGGTACACCTGGTTCTCCCAGGCGGTCGCCCGCCGCCTGCGTTCGGCGATCATGCCGGTGCCGGCGACAACCACCGCGACAAATACCAGCGTCACGCCCGGCAGACCGATCTTGGGCAGCGCCGCCTGCCAGATCTCCGGCGGTGTCGCAAACCAACCCGACATGCTGGCGGCGGCCGCGGCGATGCCGAACAGCACCATGTCACGGAGCGTGGGCGCACGACCGCGCAGCATCATCCATCCGACGATGCTGGTCACGACGATGACCAGCATGCCGAAGACGGCCGGCGCCGCGCCGACGCCGCCGAGATAGACCCGGCAGATGGCCGCCATCACCCCGGCGATGACGGCCGCCGGTGGGCTCCAGAGGAATCCGGCGAGGGCCACCGGTACGGCGCGGAGGTCGTAGATGACGCCAGGCTGGAGCGTGATCGGCATGAGCAACAGCGCACACGTACACGCCCCGGCCGTGGTGCCAATGATGGCGGTCTGCAGCCAGTCGGACCGTTGCCGAATCCAATCGAAGCCAAACGCCAGTGCCGCCGCGAAAAGAGCGACTATGCCGAGATTTCCGAGCAGATCATGCCAGGCTGATATCATGTGTCCCAGCGCTTCTCGCTCCGTCTATCGACGGCATGGGCCCGCCGCCCCAGCATCGGCGGAGCCAATTTTACCCTACCGTCAGTTTTGACGAGTCTCCACTTCCAAGAAGTTTCCAACACCGAGATTGTGGCTGCTCCGACGCTTCCTGGCGTGGGAGACGCGAATCATGCTTCACCGCCAGTTAATGCCAGCGGTCCGCGAAAATCTCGGGTGAGGTTGGTCGCATTCTCAAAGGCTGCGGTAAGGCGCCGGGTTCGCGCGGAACGTGCGTTTCGCGGCTGGGTCAGAGACACCGTCTCCGCCGCCTCGGCCGTGAGGCCCAGACCGGTCGCTGCGACCAGAAAGGCGCCGAGGGCGGTTGCATTCTCGGGGTCGGTCGGTGCCGAGACCGGGCGGTCCAGCAGGTCGGCGAGCATCTGCGGCCACACGGCGCTGGTCGCGCCGCCGCCAGCGAGACGGAGCGGAGAGACGCCGTTCGGATCGAGGCGGTCGAGGTTGGCGCGGATCGCGTGGCCGACGCCTTCGAGCACGGCATAGTAGAGGTCGCCTCGCCGGTGGGTCGCGTCGAGGCCGAGGAAGGCCGCCCGGACATCGGCGTCAAAGAAGGGAAAGCGCTCGCCGCTGAGATAGGGCAGGAACAGAAGGTCCGGCGGATGGCGATCGGCTTCGGCCAGCAGGCGGTCGCGATCCTCGGCGGGAATGTCGAGGATGCCGCGAATCCAGGTTCCGGCGGCGCCCGCGGCAAGGATCGGCGTGATCTCCACGATCAGCCCGGGATCGGGATGGGCAAGGCGATAGACGGCGGGGTTGGGGGCGAGATCGCGGTCGTCGACGACCCGCGCCACCCATCCGGTGGTGCCGAGATAGAGGCTGACGTCGCCGGCTCCCCGGCATCGTGCGCCGAGGGTGGTGGCGCCGCCGTCGCCGCAGCCGTTGATCACCGGGATGGCGGCGGACGCGGCAAGGCCGAGGGCGCGGGCCGCCTCGGCGCCGAGCGGGCCGACGATGGCGCCGGCCGGAAGGATGTCGGGGAGCCTTGCCCGGGGCACCGCGAGGGTCTCGATCAGGGCATCGCTCCAGTCGCGGGCGGCCATGTCCATGAGGCCGGTGGTGCTCGCGGTCACCGGATCGGTGGCGGCGCGGCCGGTCAGCCGGAGTACCAGAGCGTCCTTGGCGCCGGGCAGGAACCAGCGCGCGGCGGCGAACGCCTCCGGCGCGGCGTCCGCCAGCCAGCGGAGCTTGAAGCCGGTCATCAGCGGCTCCGGGGCGTTGCCCAGGATGGCGCCGGCGCCGAGGGCCTCGAGCGCCGGGCCCAGCCCGGCATGGGTCTCGGCACCGCACGGATCGGAATAGAGGATGGCGTCGTGGACCGGCAGGCCGGCCGCGTCGACGGCGATGAGGTTCTCCATCGTTCCCGACAGGGCGATGGCGTCGATGCGCTCCGATCCGATCCCGCCGACCGCGCGTCGTGCCGCCTGCCACCAGGCTTCGGGGTCCTGGCGGTGGGGTGCGGGCGATGGGCCATAGTCCGCCTCGGATCGCGCCAGCACCGTGCCGCTGCCGTCGAACAGCACCGCCTTCAGCGCCGAGGTGCCGACGTCGAGGACCAGCACCCGCGTCATCGCCGGCCCATCCCGAACCGGCGGACGAGGACCGCAGCGACGATGATCGCGCCGGTGACGATCTTCTGGACGAAGGGCTCGGCGCCGACGATGGTGAGGCCGTTGACGATGACGCCGGTGATGGCGACGCCGAGGAAGGTGCCGCCGATATTGGGGGCGCCGCTCCGTGAGGCGGTGGTGCCGACGAACACGGCGGCGTAGGCGGGCAGGAGCAGTGCCTCGCCCATGGTGTGCTGGACGCTGCCGAGACGGGCCGCGAGCAGCAGCCCGGCGAGCGCCGACAGGGCACCCGCCACGGCGAAGGTGACGACCCGGTCGCGGCCGATCGGCAGGCCGGCGAGATGGGCGGCGCGGGCATTGTCGCCGATGGCATGGAGCCGCCGGCCGTAGCGGGTGCGGGTGAGCACGACCTGCGCGCCGATCAGCACCGCCGCCATCCACAGCGCCAGCACAGGGACGCCGAAGATCGCGCCGCGGCCGAGCGCGGTGTAGGCGGCGGGGATGCCGGAGAAGAGGCTCGAGCCGCCCGAGATCCAGTAGGCGAGGCCGCTGACGATGGTGCCGATGGCGAGGGTTGCCACGAAGGACGGCACACCAAAGCGGGCGACGAGGATACCGCTGACGAGGCCGGCGCCGGCGCCTGCGCCGAGCCCGGCCGCGATCGCCACGGGAATCGACCAGCCGTCGCCAAGGAGGACGAAGGCGATCACGGCGGCGAGCGAGGCGACGAAACCGACCGAGAGATCGAATTCGCCGATCACCATGACGAAGGTCGCGGCGGCGGCGACGATCGAGAGGGTGGTGATCTGCTGGAGGAGGTTCAGCGCGTTGGCGGACGTCGCGAAGGCGTCCGGTGCGGCGATCGAGAACCCCGCCGCGAGCGCGACGAAGGCGAGGAGCGTGCCGTAGCGCTGGAGGAGGGTGGTCATGGCGCGACGGTCGGCCGCGGCGCCTGGACAACAGGCGCTTCTTCCCCCTCACCCGAGAGCGCAACGATGTTGCGCTCTCGACCTCTCCCCACCGAGGAAAGGTCGCGCCAGAGGCGCGGGTGAGGGGGATGTGCCGCTCCGGTGTGGTCCGGAAGAAGCGCGCCGCGACCGTGGGCTACGGGCAAGTGACCCCGAGGCTCTCGCGGGTGATCAGGTCGACCGGAGCGTACATCTCGGCCTCCGCGGCCGATCCGCCGGCGAGCACCTTGTTGAGCTCGGCGGCGGCGATCTTCGACATCTCGCCGAAGCCCTGGCGGACGGTGCCGACATACTGGGTGCAGCCCTTGATCAGCTCGATCGCCTGCGGGTTGCCGTCGATGCCGGCGATGACGATGCCGTTGCGGCCGGCGGCGTCAATCGAGAGCTTGGCGCCGATGCCGGGCTCGTCCCACGCCGCCCACACGCCGGTGATGGCGCCCTCGCCCGGGTTGGCGAGGAGGATCGCGTCCATCGCCGCGCGGCTGTCCTCGATCTGCCCCGGCACCTGGACGTAATGGTTGCCGACCTCGGTGATGCCGGGATTGGTCTTGAGCGCATCGTCGAGGGCGATCTCGCGCTGGCGGACGCCGGGATGGGCGGAGTGGAAGAAGCGGACGATCTTGCCGTCGGGTCCGATCTGCGAGAACAGGAACTCAGTCATGGTCTTGCCGAGCACATAGTTGTCGGAGGTGACGTTGAGGACGGTGGAATCGTTCTTGGCGCCGTCGATGGTGACGACGGGGATGCCGGCGGCCTTTGCGGCGTCGACCTGGGCCTGGATCTGGGCGGGATCGATCGAGAACAGAACGATCGCGTCGACCTTGGCGGCGACCACGTCCTCGACGCGGCTCGCCAGCGCCGGCAGATCGCCGGCGGTGTCGACGACATCGACCTGCCAGTCCATGGCGCCGGCCTCGGTCTTGAACGAATCGACCATCTCGGCGGTGGCGACCGCGGCGAGATAGGGCGTGAGCAGCGCGACCTTCTCGCCGGCGGCATCGGCCGGGACGAAGGGCAGCGCAGTGATGAGGCCGGCTACGGCGGCGGCGAGAACGGGCTGACGCATGAGTAATCCCCCTGGTTCGAGGCGCCGACATTAGCCGCGAAGGCGGCCGGAGGTAAGGGCGGAGTTGCGTCGGTCGTGGCGTCAGCGGACCGCGACCGGAGCTCCCTTCCGATCCGCGTCGGAAGCGCAGCATCGGGCCTGGGTCGACGCGCCTATGAGGGGGTGGCCCCGGCGGCGCGGGCCTTGAGCGCCAGTTCGACCAGAACGCGGCGAAGGTCGCCGGGCGAAGCGACCGGCTCGGGGAACTCCAGCCGCCCACGGAGCGCTCCCGCGCGGAGGTCGAGCCCGTGCGGGTCGACGCCGGTGGCGCGCCAGTCGCCGTCGGGAAGGCCGAGCAGCGCGGTCGCATAGAGCCGAAGGGCCGCGGCATGGTCGGCGTTCATGTGGGCGACGGCGCCTTCCTCAACCGTGAGCAGGCCGTCGCGCCCGGTAACGTCGGCGAGGAGGTCGGCCCGGTCGAGCGCCACGATCCGACCGAAGCCGGCGACGAGGTGGGCGCGGGCGACACCGAGGCGGTAGATGCCGAAGTCGGTAAAGCCGGCATAGCCCGCGGCTTCATCGTGGCGGGCGATGAAGCGGCGGCGGAGGCCCGGATCGTCATCGCGGACGATCGTGCCGGTCATCGTCAGTCGCGCGCCGGCGAGCGGGTCGCCGCCTTCGCCGCCGGGGGCGACGAGGAGCAGCGCGGCGCGCGGATCGCGCTTGAGGTTCTCGGTGTGGAGGGCGAGGTCGGAGAGCAGCATCACCGGCTCGCCCGCGGCCGAGGCCGCCACCGTCACCAGCGAGGCGAACGGCCCGCCGTCCTCGTCGAGGGTGCCGAGGCTGCCCGTCGCGGCGAGGCGGAGCACGCGGCGGGCGGCGGCGACGGGATCGAACGGAGGCTCGGCCATCCGGTCACATCACGCTGAAGCCTTTGACGAAGGGGTCGCGGTCGTCGAGGTAGATGGTGTTGTGGCCGGTGATCCAGGCCTGCCCGGCAATCGAGGGAACGATGGCGTCGAGGTCGCCCGCCTTGGCCGTCGCCTCGACCCGGCCGTGGAACAGGCTGCCGATGATCGACTCGTGCACGAAGCTGTCGCCGACCTTGAGGTCGCCGCGGGCGGCGAGCTGGGCCATGCGGCTTGAGGTGCCGGTGCCGCAGGGCGAACGGTCGATAGCCTTCTCGCCATAGAACACGGCGTTGCGGGCGTCGGCCTCGGGGTGGTGGGCCTTGCCCGCCCACAGCACGTGGCGGAGCCCGGTGATGGTCGGGTTCTCGGGGTGGACGAACTCGTACTTCTCGTTGACCAGCCGGCGGACCACCGGGGAGAGCCGCTGGATGTCGAGAGCGGACAGGCTGTCGAGGCCGGCATAGGCCGGCTGCGGCTCGATGATGGCGTAGAAGTTGCCGCCATAGGCGACATCGAAGACCAGGCGTCCGAGCTCGGGCACCTCGACCTCGAGGCCCTTGCGGTAGAGGAAGGACGGGACGTTGCGGAGCCGCACGTCGACGACATTGCCGAAGTTGTCGCGGCTGTACTCCGCCTCGATGATCCCGGCTGGCGCCTCGAAGACGAGCATGCCCTCCCGCTTCGGCGTCACCAGTCCCTCCTCGATCAGCACCGTCACGGTGCCGATCGAGCCATGGCCGCACATCGGCAGGCAGCCGCTGGTCTCGATGAACAGCAGCGAGCAGTCGGTATCGTCCCGCAGCGGCTCGTAGAGAATGGTGCCCGACATCACGTCGTGGCCGCGCGGCTCGAACATGAGGCCGGTCCGGATCCAGTCGTATCGCGCCATGAAGTCCTGGCGCTTCTCGCTCATGGTGGCGCCGTCGAGCGGCGGACCGCCACCGGCCACCACCCGGACCGGGTTGCCGCAGGTGTGGGCATCGATGCAGAAGAAGGTCTTGCGCATGGCGGGGTTCAGCTGATCGCGGCGGACTATAGCGCGGTTCGCCCCTTCTGAAAGCGGCCGATGCCGAAGGCGGCGAGTTTCGGGTCCGGTCGGCCGGCGATCAGGGAAGCGACGTGGCGGGCGGTCGCCGCGGAGAGGGTCAGGCCGAGGTGGCCGTGGCCGAAGGCGAAGACGATGCGGGGGTCGCGTGGGTCGGCGCCGATCACCGGCATGGAGTCGGGCGTCGACGGCCGGCAGCCCATCCACTCGACCCCGCCGGTCTCGGGCAGGTCGGGGACGTAGCGGCGCATGACCGTGCGCATCGCGGCGGCGCGGGCGAAGTTGGGTGGCGCTTCGGGGGCGGCCATCTCGACGGCGCCGCCGACCCGAAGGCCGACTGCGAGCGGCGAGGCGATGAAGCCGTGGTCGGAGAAGAACACCGGCATCGGCAGGTCGATCGGCGCGCTGGGATAGGTGGTGTTGTAGCCGCGCTCGGTCTCGAGCAAGACCCTCAAGCCGAGGCCTCGGACGAGGGTCCGGGACCAGACCCCGCCGGCGATCACCACCCGGTCGAAGGGCAGGTCGGCGCCCTCGGCGGTGATGATGGAAACCTCGCGGTCGTCGGGGCGGAGCGCAATCACCTCCTGCTTGACGAGGGCGTCGGAGGCGCCGATCCAGCGCCGCAACGCCTCAAGGATGGCGAGCGGGCTGGTCACCGTCCACGACTCCGGCGCATGGAAGGCGCGCAAGAACTTGCCGGTCAATGCCGGCACCAGCCTCCGCGCCGCCGCGGCGTCGAGCTCCTCGGCCGGGACGCCATGGCGCCGGCGCTCGTCCCACTCCGCCTTCGCCGCCCGGTAGCCGGCCTCGCTCGCGGTGATGTAGAGCGCCCCGGTGCGGCGCATGTGGCCGGACATGCCGCTCCGGCGCGCGAGCTCCTGGTGGTCCCTGAGCGCCGTGCTCATCAGCCAGGCGAGGGCGGCGGCGGCCTTCTCGACCCGGTCCGGCCGCGCCGAAGCGATGAAGCGGAGCAGCCAGGGGGTCAGCGCCGGCAGGTCGCGGACCCGCACCGCCAGCGGCCCGACCGGATCGAGCAGCCAGCGCGGGGTCTGGGTGATGACGCCTGGCCGGGCGAGCGGCGAGATCTCGGGAAGGGCGATCAAGCCGGCGTTGCCGGTGGAAGCCGGCCGGCCGGCAGGATCGCGCTCGTAAACCGTGACGGCGTGGCCCTCGGCCATCAGCCAGGAGGCCGCGGCACACCCGACGATGCCGCCGCCGACAATCGCTATCCGTGCCAAGCTGATATCCCCTCGTGCCGCGCGTCGTGCGGCACGGCTGCAACTCTGGGCCCGTCCGGCATCGTGGTGCTGCTGATTTCCAAGCTGCTTTGGACGGCGAATCTGCCACCCGTCGACAAAATTACACCACAACACTCGTTCCTTTGGAACCGCGAGGCGGCCGTCAAGTTGGCGGTTCTGACGGGCGGGCGCACGTTGGATCAACCCTGCGCTGTGGCCGTCTTCACTGCGAATTCGTTGATTCTTTCGTAGTGAAGGTGCGATAGAAGCCGGTCGGATTGCGCGATGGTCCGGCGAGGAGAGCCAAGCGACATGTTCGGTAGAGGCAAGGGATCGGATCGATCCGGGCGGTCTGAACTCGCCTCGGCCATTCATGACTGCCGGCGCGCGCTCGGCGCGATCGTGGTTTTCAGCGGCATCATGAACATCCTGACCCTCACCGGGCCGCTGTTCATGCTGCAGATCTACGATCGCGTGGTGCCGAGCCAGAGCATCCCGACATTGATCGGTCTCGGAGTCATCACCGCGCTCCTCTATGCCTCGCTCGGGTTCCTCGATCAGATCCGCGCCCGCATCCTGATCCGCATCGGCGCCTATGTCGACGAGGTGGTCCATCCCAAGATCTTCCGGGCAGTGGTCACCCTGCCGCTCCGCAACGCGCTTCCCGGCGACGGCCTGCAGCCGCTCCGCGACCTCGACCAGATCCGCTCGTTCATCTCCGGCGGGGGGCCGGCGGCGTTTGCCGACCTGCCGTTTCTGCCGTTCCAGATCCTCATCTGCTTCCTGATCGACCCGCTGATCGGCTACGCGGTGATCGTCGGCGCGGTGATCATCTTCTTCCTGACCATGCTCACCGACGTGACCGTGCGCAAGGCCTCCGAGGACGCCTCGCAGCGCAGCAGCCAGCGCTTTGCGGTGATCGAATCGAGCCGGCGCAACGCCGAGGTGCTCCGCGCTCTCGGCATGGGCAAGCGCCTCGCCGAGCGCTGGGGCGAGGTCAACCGCGCCTACGAGGAGAGCCACAAGACGGTGATGGAGCGCTCCGGCACCTATTCGGGCATCTCGAAGGTGTTCCGGATGATGTTCCAGTCGGCGCTGCTCGGCCTCGGCGCGTCCCTCGTCATCCTCAATCATGCTTCGTTCGGCGTCATCATTGCCGCCTCGATCCTCGGCGCCCGTGCGCTTCAGCCGATCGAGATGCTGGTGGCGAACTGGAAGGGCTTCATCGCCAGCCGGCAGGCGTGGAGCCGGCTCAACCGGCTGCTCGCTCAGTTCCCCGAGACGGAAGAGCCGATGCCGCTGCCGGCGCCCAAGACCACGCTCAATGTCGAGAATCTGGCGGTGGTGCCGCCGGGCTCGAACCGGCCGTCGGTGGTCGACGTCAATTTCGCGCTCAAGGGCGGCAACGCGCTCGGCGTCATCGGCCCGAGCGGTGCGGGCAAGTCGTCGCTGGTCCGGGTGGTGATCGGCGCGTGGGGTCCGGCGCGCGGTCGCATCCGGCTCGATGGGGCGGCCCTCGAGCAGTGGCACCCCGATACCCTCGGCAAGCACATCGGCTACCTGCCGCAGGATGTCGAGCTGTTCTCCGGCACGGTCGCCGAGAACATCGCCCGTTTCGACCCGGAGGCGCAGCCGGACAAGATCGTGGAGGCCGCCAAGTCGGCGGGCGTGCACGACCTGATCCTCCACCTGCCCGAGGGCTACTCGACCCAGATCGGCGAAGGCGGCTCGGCGCTCTCGGCCGGGCAGCGCCAGCGCGTGGCGCTTGCCCGCGCCCTTTACGGCGATCCCTTCCTGGTGGTGCTCGACGAGCCGAACTCGAATCTCGACGCCGAAGGCGACGCGGCGCTCACCCAGGCCATCCTGTCGGTGCGCCGGCGCGGCGGCATCGCCATCGTCGTCGCCCACCGGCCGAGCGCCCTCGAGGGCGTCGACATGGCTTTGGCCATGGTCAACGGCGGCATGGCCGCCTTCGGCGAGAAGGAGGAGGTCCTGCGCAAGGTGCTCCGCCCCAACGTGGTGCCGGCTGGCAAGCCGGGGCCGCAGGTGGTGCAGGCCGGCCAGGCCCCCCAGCCTCAAAAAGGTCGTGAAGAGGCGGCAGCGTCATGACCGACATGAAGCAGCTCCCGACGCCCGCCAAGCCGGTCGCCAAGACCGATCCCGATCATCACCGGAAGTCGATCAGCGCAGGCCTTCGCCGCCACGTGACCATCGGTCTTCTCTCCGTGGCCGTGCTGGTGTTCGGCATCGGCGGTCTCGCCGCGATGATCGATTTCGCCGGCGCCGTGGTCGGCCACGGTACGCTCGTGGTGGGCGGCAACGTCAAGAAGATCCAGCACCAGAGTGGCGGCACGGTCGCCGAAATCCTGGTGCAGGAAGGCGACAAGGTGAAGGCCGGCGACGTCCTGATCCGGCTCGACCCGACCATGGCCGCCGCCAATCGCGGCATCGTGACCAAGGGTGTGTTCGAGGCGCTTGCCCAGAAGGCGCGGCTCGAGGCCGAGCGTTCCGGGGGGACCGAGCTCGACTTCCCCAAGGCGCTGACCGACCATGCCGACCAGCCTGAGGTGGCGGAGATCATCCGCATCGAGACCAACGCCTTCGATGCCGGGGTCGCGGCGCGGGCAGGCCAGAAGGAACAGCTGCGCAAGAAGATCAACCAGCTCGAGCAGCAGCTGGTCGGTCTTCATGCCCAGGAAGACGCGGTCAAGCGTCAGATTGCGCTCGCCAAGGACGAGGTCGAGGGCCTGCGGACGCTTCGCGGCCAGGATCTGGTCTCGACCCAGCGCATCACCGAGGCCGAGAGCCGGGCCGCCCAGCTCGACGGTCAGCTTGGCCAGATCATCGCTTCGATCGCCCAGACCGGCGCCGAGATCGCCGGGGCCGAGCTGCAGATCATCCAGGTCGAACAGGATGTGCGGAGCAAGGCGTCGGAGCAGCTCGCCGACAATACCTCGCGGCTGAACGAGCTGATCGAGCGCAAGATCGCCGCCGACGATCAGTTCGAGAAACAGACGATCGTCGCCCCGATTGCGGGCACCGTCTATCAGCTCGCGGTCCACACCATCGGCGGCGTGATCAATCCGGGCGAGCAGATCATGCTGATCGTACCGGAGAACGACCAGCTGGTGGTCGAGGCCCAGATCAGCCCGGCCCAGATCGACCGTGTCCATGCCGACCAGGAGGCGATTCTCCGCTTCACCTCGTTCGGCTCGCGCGAGACGCCGGAGTACCAGGGCAACGTCGTCAACGTCTCGCCGGACCTGATCACTGACCAGCGCACCGGCGTCAATTACTACAAGGCGCGGATCACCATGCCGCAGGAGGCGCTCGACGATCTCGGCTCGCGGTTCGTGCCCGGCATGCCGGTCGAGGTGTTCATCGTCACCGGCGACCGCACGGTGCTCTCGTACCTGACCAAGCCGCTGGCCGACCAGATCATGCATACCTTCCGCGAGCGCTGAGCGCGTTCGCTTTCGGTCCTTGCGGAGAGATCGGAACGCGCCCGCTTCGGGCGCGTTCTGTTTTGGTGGCGCCCCATCGACAGCCGGAATGTGAACGCATGCCGGTGCGTGCGTTCAGCCAGCGTTAAGCCCGCGTCAACTAAGGTCGCATCATCAGCCCGGCGCCGTCGGGCAGCGGTCGCCGCCCAGGGGTGACCGGGTTCACAGACGAGGGCGCCGGCGGGGACTACAACACTCCTTACGGGGGTTGAGTCTCGAACGATGCGGTGAACCCCAAACGGTTCGTCGCTGGCTTGGCAGCTAAGGAGACTTGAGATGACGGACATGCTTGCCGGCGGCGTTCCCCTCGAAACCGGGTTCGCCAACCACATGATCGAAGCCGAGCGCCAGGTGCGCTCCTTCCTGATGACCGCAACGCGCTATCTCGCACCGGGCCGCAACGTCTCCGCCTTCGCCAACCTCGAAGCGGCGGCGCTCGATACCCGCAGCATGTCCGCCGCCGAATTCGACCGCACCCTGATCAGGGTCTGCAAGAATCCCGGAAAGTAGGTCCTGGCCGCACGCGCGGCCGGACACGACGAAGGGGCCGGCGTCCGCGCCGGCCCCTTCCTTTTTCGGCGGCAATCCAAGCATGAAAACGATTGCATCGGCGCCGGCCGCGCTTTACTGAAACGTCTCGCCCGGCACTTCCAGGATCCGCGGGTCGCAACCGCGGGCGACGGTGCGGCGCCGGCACTGCGGCCGTGCCCGATGACCGGGATGCGCCGTACGGGGAGGGTCGGATGGATCGGGTCGGCATCGGCATCATCGGCTGCGGCAATATCAGCGCCGCCTATCTCAAGGCGTCCCGGGCCTTTCCCATCCTCGACGTGCGGGCCGTGGCCGACATCGATCTTGCCGCGGCGGCGGCGCGCGGCGCCGAATTCGGCATCCCGGCGACGACGGTCGACTCCCTCCTCGCCGACCCGGCCATCGAGATCGTGGTCAACCTCACCGTCCCGCTGGTCCATGTCGCGGTCGGGCTTCAGGCGATCGCCGCCGGCAAGCATGTCCACTCCGAAAAGCCGCTCGGCATCGACACCGCCGAGGCGCGGACGCTGCTTGCGGCGGCCGAGGCGAAAGGGGTCAGGGTCGGCTCGGCCCCCGACACGTTCCTCGGCGGCGCTCACCAGACCTGCCGCCGGCTGATCGACGAGGGCGCCATCGGCCAGCCGCTCGCCGGCACCGCCTTCTTCATGTGCCCCGGCCACGAGCGCTGGCACCCCAATCCCGGCTTCTACTATCTCCGCGGCGGCGGTCCCGTGCTCGACATGGCGCCGTACTACGTCACCGATCTCGTCAACCTGCTCGGCCCGGTCGCACGGGTCGCGGCGATCACGTCGCGGGCGCGCGAGACGCGCACCATCACCAGCCAGCCGCTTGCGGGCACGGTCATCCCGGTCGAGGTCGCCACCCACGCCGCCGCGACGCTGCAGTTCGTCTCAGGGCCGGTGGTGACGATGGTGATGAGCTTCGACGTCGCCCGCCACCGCCACCGCCCGATCGAGCTCTACGGCAGCGAGGGAGCAATGGCGGTGCCCGACCCCAACTGGTTCGGCGGCCAGATCGAGATCGGCACGGCCACCGGCGACTGGCGGGGCGTCATCACCGAGCACGCCTATGCCAACGGCAATTTCCGCATCATCGGCGTCGCCGACATGGCGCATGCCATCCGCAAGGGGCGCCCGCACCGGGCGAGCGGCGCGCTCGCCTTTCACGTGCTCGAAGTGATGGAGGCCGTGCAGCGCTCGTCCGACGAGGGGCGGCACATCGCCATCGAGAGCCGCCCGGAGCGCCCGGCGATGCTGCCGGCCGACCTGGCGCCGGGCGAGCTCGACTGAACCGCGACGGAATTTGGGAGGAGAGAGCCGCGATGCGCGAAGCCATGATCGTCTGGGGCGGATGGGAAGGTCACGAGCCCGGGCAGGGGGCGGCGATCGTCCGCGCCATGCTCGAGGAGGAGGGGTTCAAGGTCCGCGTCGAGACCTCGACCGCCGCCTTTGCCGATCCCGCGATCGCCGACCTTTCCCTGATCGTGCCGATCTACACCATGGCCAAGATCGCCAAGGATGAAGTCGCTAACCTCGAGCACGCGGTGCGCAACGGCACCGGGCTCGGCGGCTACCATGGCGGCATGGGCGACGCTTTCCGCGAGGCGGTCGAGTACCAGTTCATGTGCGGCGGCCAGTGGGTCGCCCATCCCGGCAACGTCATCGACTACCGGGTCAACATCACCCGGCGAGACGATCCCGTCATGGCCGGGATCGACGACTTCGACTACCACTCCGAGCAGTACTACATGCACGTCGATCCCTCGAACGACGTGCTCGCCACCACCACCTTCTCCGGCGATCATGCGCCGTGGATCGAGGGCGTGGTGATGCCGGTGGTATGGAAGCGGAAGCACGGCGCCGGCCGAGTGTTCTATTCCTCGCTCGGGCATGTGGCGAAGGAGTTCGAGGTGCCGGAGATGCGGACCATCCTCCGGCGGGGCCTGGTCTGGGCGGCGCGATAGGTTCTGGCGTGCGGCTCCCGCAGCGCAGCTTGCCCTTCGCGGCGCTTCGCTCTACGGCATCGGCATGAACGGTTCTCCCTCCTCCCCCGGCCGCGCCCCGGCCATCGTCGTGATGGGCGTCTCGGGCAGCGGCAAGACCACCGTCGGCGAGGCGCTGGCCGAGCGCTTCGGCCTGCCGCTGCTCGAAGGGGACCAGTTCCACCCCAAGGCCAATATCGACAAGATGTCGTCGGGAACGCCGCTCACCGATGCGGACCGCTGGCCGTGGCTCGACGCCATCGCCGCGGCGATGCGTGATGCGCCCGAGGGGGTCATCGTCACCTGCTCCTCGCTCCGCCGAATCTACCGGGACCGGCTGCGCGCCGGCGCCGGGCGTCCGGTGCTGTTCGTCTACCTCAACGGCTCGCGCGAGACGCTGGCCGCGCGCCTCGGCGCGCGCAAGGGCCACTTCATGCCGCCGAGCCTGCTCGACAGCCAACTCGCCACGCTCGAGCCGCCCGGCCCCGACGAGCCGGGTATCGTGCCGGTGTCGCTGGAGCCGCCGGTCGAGGTCGTGGTGAAATCGGCGATCGACGGCGTCGCGGCGGCGATGGGCTAAGCGCCCGCGTCCTCCACATGGCGCCAAGCCCGTGAAGGCAGGCAGGCGCGAGGGCAGGCCTTTGTCGCCGGGCGCCCGCTACCACTTCTCCCCGAACGGCCGCGCCTCGACCTCGAAGGACCAGGCCGAACGCGGCTGCCGCGTCAGCCACCAGGCCGCCGCGCGAACGCTCACACCGTTGAAGGTGAACTGGACCACAGACAAAGACAAACAACCTGCGATACTTGGGTTAGTACGTGGATACCGAAGAGCCGATAGCAACAGCGCCACTCAAGGAGCAGGACGTGACGACTCTGCCGGTGAATGCTAACCATGACTATCGACTCGACAACGTGAATGGGACCACGGAGATCGATTTCGGTGGCGCCTTCACTGCGATCTTCAATCAGTCTCAGTTCGGCGGCGCCGGAATCTCGAATTCAGTGCTTCTGAGTGGCGGACTGCTCGGCGGGACCCATCCCGTCATAGAGGTCCACATAACGCCAGGCGGGACGTTCTCGGCCGCCAGTTGGGACGTTGCTTCGGGCGGCTTCGTCGATATCCGATTCATCGGAGGCGCGACCGCCGAGACCATTACCGGTAGCGATCATCCCAACGCGAGGCACGAATTCTATGGCGGTGACGGGGCCGACACGCTGATCGGGGGAGTTAGTGACGATCTGTTCGTCTATGCAGCGACCGGAGATGTCGAGGCAGGTGAGAGGATCGATGGCCGGGGCGACGATGTCGACGACGACACAATCTCCGTCCGCGCGACCAATGACTTCCGGGGCGCGTCGATCGATGACATTGAGCATGTCGAGATCCTCGGGATTGGAACCACGGCGACCTTCTTCGACGATCAGCTCCGGGTACCCGGAGCTGACTTTGTCGACAAGGACGTGATGAGAATTGTCGCCGAGAAGACCGTCGGGACCGTGCAGACGCTTGTCGTGCACGCCGATCCATCCGGCAGCGGCTTCGACGCGTATGCCTCCCTCAAGTACGTGTCCTTCATGAACTGGGGAAACGAGGACCAGATCTTCCTGATGGGCACAGACGGGAAAGATTTCCTGTTCGGATCTTCCCAAGCCGACACGATCGAGGCAGGCGCGGGCAAAGACAGGCTCTCGGGCCGCAAGGGACAGGATGATCTCGACGGCGGAGCCGGAAAAGACTGGCTCGACGGCGGCGCCGGCAAGGACATGCTCACCGGCGGCGTCGACAAGGATTCCTTCGTCTTCGCGGCGCCACTCAAGGGCGGCAAGAACCTCGACACGGTTACGGACTTTCAAGCCGGTGACAAGATCCGCCTCGAGAAGGAAGACTTCTCAGGGCTGGCGAAGGGCAAGCTCGCAAAGGACGCCTTTGTCTCCGGCGACAACCTCACCAAGGCCAAGGATGCCGAGGATCGCATCGTCTATAACGAGACGACCGGCGCGCTCTACTTCGACAAGGACGGCAAGGGTGGAGCCAAGGCCGTCAAGTTCGCCGTGCTCGACGGTGCTCCCGACCTGGAGGCCGCTGACATCGTCGTCTTCGCCTGAGGCTCAGAACCGGTCGAGCAACCGCTCGAGATAGTCGCGCTCGATCGGCGGCCGGTCGGGGTCGCTGAGGCGCTTGCGGATCGCCTCGAGGATTTCGCGCGCCCGCTGGATGTCGATCTCCTCCGGCACCTTGACCGTCGAGCCAAGGTCGGGGCCGGTGGTCCGCTGCGGCCGTCCGAGCGGGTCCTGGTTGGGCATCTGACGGCCGCCGGGATTGCCGTTGTTGCCGGGCCCCTGATTGGCGAGCTGCTGCGCCATCGACTGGGCGCCCTGGCGGAGGGCCTCGAGCGCGTCGCCCTGTTCGCCCACCGCCTGACCGGGCTGACCCTCGCTCAGCGCGCCGGCGGCGCGGCCCATTGCCTCGCCGGCCTGACCGAGCTTGCCGTTGGGATCCATCCCCTGGCCTTCCATCTGGCCCATCAGGTCCTGCAGAGCCTGCTCCAGACCCTGCTGCTCCTGTTGCAGGCGGCTCAGCGCCTCGGCCATTTCCTCCGCCGTCATCGGCTGGCCGTCCTCGCCGAGGCCGCGCTGGGCGCGGTGGGTCTCGTCCATCAGTTGCTGCTGGCGGCGGATCATGTCGGCGAGCTCGTCGAGGCTCTGCATCATCTCGTCGCTGCCCTGCTGGCCCTGCATCGGGCGGCCGGTCTGCAGGTTCTCCAGCATGTTCTGGAGCTGGCTGAGCATCTGGCGGGCGGCGTCGCGGGCGCCGTTCTGGGCGAGGTTCTCGATCTGGTCGAGCATCCGCTCGAGGTCCTGCGAGCGGAGCGTCTGGGTGTCGGGGCTCGGCGGCAGATTGGCCATGTTCGGGTTGCGGCGGGCCTCGTCGGCGAGCGCCTGCAGGAACTCCTGCATCGCCTGGCGCAGCTCCTCGGTCAGGCGGGCGATCTCCTCGTCGGAGGCGCCGTTCTCGAGCGCCTGGCGGAGCGCCTCCTGGGCGTCGCGAAGCGCCTGGGCGGCGAGCGAGAGGTCGCCGTCCTCGATGCCGAGCGCGATCGCCCAGAGGTAGTCGACCATGGCGCGAAGGTCGTCGTCATTGCGGGCGTTCTGGAGCCGGAAATAGGCGCTGCGGAGGGCGAGGTAGTCGGAGACCTTGTCGTAGGTGTCCTCGGGCGCCAGCGTCAGGGCGTCGAGCGCGTCGCCCACCCGCGGCGCAGCCTTGGCGTCCATGGCGAGCTTGGTCCGCTGTTCGACCACGGCGCGGGCGAGGGGGTTGCCGAACCGGCGGGCGGGGAGCGTCAGTTCGACCGGTTCGCTCCGGCCTTCCTGGTCCGCCTCGTCCCTGGCGACCAGCGTCATCTTGACCCGCGCCCCGGCCCAGGGGTGGGCGGTGAGGTCGCGGATGGTCTCGCCGGCGACATCGCGGCTGCGGAGCTGAGGCAGCGACAACGCAACCTGCGGCGCATCGAACAGCGGCCTCGCCTCGGTTCCCTCCGGTGCTGTGTCGAGCGGCGCGATCTCGGCGCTGGCGCCGACGACGCCGTAGTCGTCCTTGAGCGAATAGTTGAGGGTGAGCGCGCCGCTCAGCGCCGGGGTCGGCGGCTTGAGAAAGGCGATCTCGGGTGCGTGGTCGGGTTCGACCGCGAAGCGCCACGCCATGATGTCGCGGTCGCCCCTGCGGACGACGATCTCGGCGGCGCGATCGAGCGACACCTGGCGCTCGACGGGCGGTGTGGCGCCGGGTGCGACCGGGGCCTTGTCGTCGGCCTCGACGATCTCGGCCGGCGTCTCGCCCGCCGCGTCGATGCTGGCGACGGCAAGGTCGTTGGCCCCGCCGGTGCGCACGGTGACGATGCTGCCGACCGGCACCGAGAACGTCGTGCCGGTCGGACGGGCGGCGTCGCCGGTGAGAAAGATCGGCGGCCGGGAGGTATAGGCGGGCGGCGTCACCCAGGCGTCGATGCGGGCGACGGTGGCGGCGACCGGCTCGCCGCCGCGAAAGGCTTCGGCGAGCTTCTCGGTCCGCTCCGGCCCCGCATAGACGAAGCCGACCACCAGGAGCAGGATGGCAAGGAAGCGGATCGCGTGCGGGTCGCGCCGCGCGAGACCCGGCGCCGGAAGTCCTGCCTTGAGTGAGTCGAGGCTGGCGAGCAGCCGTTCGCGGTGGGCCGTCCACAGCGCCTGCGCGGCGGGATCGCCCGCGCCGACGGCGATCGAGTCGGTCAGGGCGGTCGCGGGACGGTGGAGGAGCCCGCTTGCCCGCTCGACGCGGAGGAGGGCGGCGGCGCGGGCCGGCGCCCGCAGCCGCACGGCGCGGATCGCGGCGGCGATCGCGGCGAGGGCGAAGGCGGCGAGAATGACGATGCGGACGGGGTCCGACACCACCCGCCACAGGCCGAACCACGAGACGATGGCAAATAGGGCCGCGACAAGGAGGACCGGCACGACGACCGGCCAGACCGATTCCCATAGAATAACCAGCCGGGCGCGCCGGATCGCGGCGTCGATGCGCCGCCTTGCCGCCGCCTCGCCACCGGGGGCGGGCCGGTCAGGGTGACTGTCTTCGGATCTGGCCATCCGCCAATCGTCTTTCGCCGCGCGTGCCCCTTGCAGACTCTAGCACAGACTTAGGGGAATTCGAGGCGGCGCCAAGGCTTGGCCGATTACCTCTCGACCAGCCAGGGGGCGAGGCGATCCATGCCGATCAGCTCGTCATAGGTCTGGCGGGGGCGGACCACGGCGTAGTCGGCGCCGTGGACGAGGATCTCGGGCAGCAGCGGCCGGGTGTTGTAGGTCGAGGCCTGGACCGCGCCATAGGCGCCGGTGGTCATGATGGCGAGCAGGTCGCCCGACTTCACTTCGGGCATGCGGCGGTCGAGGGCGAGGTAGTCGCCGGTCTCGCAGACCCCGCCGACCACGTCGGCGACGATGCGGGGATGATGCGGGGGAGGCTTCCGCACCGGGCGGATGTCGTGGTGGGCGTCATAGAGGGTCGGCCGGATCAGGTCGTTCATGGCGGTGTCGACGACGACGAAGGTCTTGGCGGCGCCGCGCTTCACGTAGACGACCTCGGTGACGAGGATGCCGGCATTGCCGACGAACACCCGCCCCGGCTCGAACAGGACGCGGCAGCCGAGGTTGCCGAGGCGCTTCCTGACGATCTCGGCATAGGCGGCCGGCTCGGGCGGCGCCGGGTCGTCGAGCCGGTAAGGGATGCCGAGGCCGCCGCCGGCATCGACATGGTCGATGGCATGACCGTCGGCGCGGAGATCGCGCACCAGATCGGCGAGCAGTCCGTAGGCCTGGTCGAAGGGGGCGAGGTCGGTGATCTGGCTGCCGATATGCATGTCGACGCCGGAGAGGCGTATGGCGGGAAGCCGTGCGGCATGGGCGTAGACCTCGCGCGCCCGCAGCCAGGGGATGCCGAATTTGTTCTCGGACTTGCCGGTGGTGATCTTGTGGTGGGTCTTGGCGTCAACGTCCGGGTTGACGCGAATGGCGACGTCCACGGTCCGTCCTCGCGCGGCGGCGATCTCCGAAATGCGGGCGATCTCGGGCTCGGATTCGGCGTTGAAGCAGTAGATGCCGGCATCGATCGCGAAGGCAATCTCGCGGGCGGTCTTGCCCACCCCGGCAAAGACAATCCGCTCCGGCGGACAGCCGGCGGCGAGCGCGCGCCGGAGTTCGCCTTCGGAGACCACGTCGCAGCCCGCGCCCTCGGCCACGAGAGTGCGGATCACCGCCTGGTTGGAATTCGCCTTCATGGCGTAGCAGATCATCACGTCGAGGCCGTCAAAGGCATCGCGGAAGACCCGGTAGTGGCGGATCAGCGTCGCCGTCGAATAGCAGTAGAACGGCGTGCCGACGGCCGTGGCGATGGCCGGCAGGGCGACGTCCTCGGCGTGGAGGACATCATGGCGATAGTGGAAGTGGTTCACAGGCGGCCCATCTCAGGGTGCGGGCGGTAAGCCGGGGCGACAGGCAACGCGATGTCCGGCGAGCGCCTTGCCGACGCTCTAGAGCAGGAAATCGAGCGGGAAGTTGCGGTCCGGCTTGTTGTCCTGGTTCGGGTTGTCGGTCGTGTCCGTCGAGGTCACGTCCGCTTTCGGCGGCGGCTCGAGCGGGCCTTTGCGGCCGCACGCACTCAGGCCGACGGCCGACATCAACGTGGCCGCGAGCGCTGCGCGAAGGATGACCCGACGATCGAATGCCGCCACGGCGGAACCCCCTCATTCTCCCCAAATCGCCGCGCGGCCGGCTGTTTTCGCCGACGACGCCGCGTCTTCGTATCACAACCCGCGCGCCTCTGCACCCCATCCGGTGAGGGGACGGTCCAGCTTTACGGGCGCCGCCTGCGACAAAACGGCTACCGCGACACGGGTAGCAAAGGAACTATTACTCCTCATGCTCGCTTGCGCAGCGCGGCACTCTCCGACAATCCCTGATTTGGAATCACTGAGGGGCATGCATTTTGAGCCATCCATATCCCGATCAGGACCTTGCCGAGAAGGTCTCGGCACTGGTCCAGCGCGGCGACATCGATCGCGGCGATCCTGCCTACGGTGTGGCGCTCGCCGCCATCGATCTCGGCTACGATCGCCTGACCCGGGCCCAGCGCGGTCTCTTCGATCGGGTCGTTGGCCCGGCGCTGGCGGCGCTTGCCAGGGGCGAGCCGCCGGCGCGGATGCCGTCACCCCCGCCGAGGGCAGCCGCGGTCGCCGCCAACGGGACTGTGGCTCACGCTGAGTCCGCCAATCCCTGGCGACCGATCCGCGAGGTGCCGGAAGGCCATGACGTCCAGCTCGCCATGCTGGTCGACGGATCGCTCAGCCCGCTCGCCTTTGCCTGCCGCCGGGACGATCGCGGCTGGGTGAACGCGGACACCGGGAAGTCCGTCTACGTCAGTCCCAGCCACTGGCGTCACTGGCCGGGGTCCTAGGCCGCCCGAATTCCCCTACCTCCAAACGAAGACGCCGGCGGAAGACCGCCGGCGCCTGTCGTGGTGCGTCGCGTGACCCGCCTATTGCGGGCCGGGCTGGACGTGCTTGACGTCGCTGCCGTCGACCGCGGTGGTCTCGCCGGTGGCGCCGTCGGTCGCGTTCGCCTGGGCCTCCTGAAGTGCCTTGATATCGGCCTCGGAAAGCACGGGACGATCGACCTTCAGCGTCAGCTGGTTGAGCGCCGCGGTGAGGGGGTAGGGCGGCGCGTAGTCGGCATCGTTGACGCCGGTGAGGGTATCCGAGCCGACGTCGAAGCTCTCGTCCCACTGCAGGATCATCGGCATGGTGTGCTCCATCTTCTGGGTGTCGACCGCCTGGCCGTCGACCGAGAGGATGCCGGTGCCGCCCTTGCCGAGGCCGCTCATGTTGTTGAAGGCGAGCGTGCCGGTGCCGAGACCGTCATACTTGAAGTCGAAGGTGACGGTGTGCCGGCCGGGCGTCAGCGCCGGTCCCTCCCAGCGCGGGCGCTTGAGGTCGACCAGGTTCCACAGGAACACCGGCTTGCTGTCCTTGAGGTAGAAGCCGTAGCCGCCAAAGCGCCCGCCGGAGGTGACGATCATCCCGTCGGCGCCGCCGTCAGGCACGGTGATGTCGGCGGTGAAGGTGTAGGAGCTGTTGAGGATCGCCGGCGAATCGCCCTGGGGCAGCCCGACCATCGGGTGCTTGTAGACGAACTCGGTGCGGCCGGCCGTGATGTTCGGCCGCGGCGCGACGATGCGGGCGGCGACCGAGGCGTCAAGCGGGAACACCTCGTACTTCTGGGCCTCCCGGATGAACAGCTCCTTCATCTGCTGGACCTTCTCGGGGTACTTCGCCGCCAGGTCCTGCGACTGGCTGAAGTCCTTGGTGAGGTCGTAGAGCTCGAACACCTGGTTGTTGAGCGGGTCGGGATTGGCCGGGCCGAACGCCTCCCACGGCGCACGGTTGACCTTGGTGCTGAGCAGCCAGCC
>JAGRKZ010000107.1 GCA_020442065.1 Bauldia sp. | reverse complement strand
TCTTCCAGGAGCAGGAGCCGGTGCAATTGACGCCGTGGGTGGAGCGCACGACCTTGTCGTGCTGCCAGCGCTTGCGGTAGCCGTCCTCCCAGCCCCGGTCCTCGTCAGTGACGACGCCGTGGCCGCCGCTGAACTCGCCGGTGACCTTGTGGAAGAAGGTGAGGCGGTCGAGAAATGCGCTCATCGGTCTATACTCACGCTGCTGCTTTGGCCGGAGCCGACGTCCCGCCGCCGTGCTCGACATCGTGGAGGAGGCCGCCGCGCCGGGTGTAGAACCACCAGGTGGCGATGACGCAGGTGACGTAGAAGGCCATGAAGCCCCACAGCGCCAGCTCCGGTCCCCCGGTCGCCGCGATCGACGAGCCGTAGGCCTTGGGGATGAAGAAGGCGCCATAGGCGGCGATCGCCGAGGTGAAGCCGATGATCGCCGCCGACTCCTTGTCGCCCTGGCGGACCTGCTCGGCCGCCGGCTTGCCCGGCATCAGGCGCACGGTCTCCTTCCGCATGATCGCGGGGATCATCTGGAAGGTGGAGGCGTTGCCGACGCCGGTGGCGAAGAACAGCACCATGAACATCGCGAAGAAGCCCCAGAACGCCCCCGGCTGGTCCTTGATGCCGAGGAAGTAGAGGACGCCGCCAACCGCCGCGATCATCAGCACGAACACCCAGAAGGTGACGCGGCCGCCGCCCCAGCGGTCCGACACCCAGCCGGTCGCCGCGCGCGACAGGGCGCCGACCAGCGGGCCGAGGAAGACGAACTTCAGCGAGTCGACATCGGGGAACTGGGTCTTGGCGAGGAGCGGGAACCCGGCCGAATACCCGATGAAGGAGCCGAAGGTGCCGGTGTAGAGCCAGCACATGATCCAGTTGTGCTTGCGCTGGAAGATCACTGCCTGCTCGGAGAACGAGGCCTTGGCGGAGGCGATGTCGTTCATGCCGAGCCAGGCCGCGACGGTCGACAGGATCAGGAACGGCACCCAGATGAAGCCGGCGTTCTGGATCCACAGCATGGCGCCGTCGGAGAGGGTCTGCGGCTCGCCGCCGATCGCGCCGAACACCCCGGCGGTGATGACGATCGGCACCACGAACTGGACGACGCTGACGCCGAGATTGCCGAGGCCGGCATTGAGGGCGAGGGCGTTGCCCTTCTCCCGCTTGGGGAAGAAGAAGGAGATATTGGCCATCGACGAGGCGAAGTTGCCGCCGCCGAGGCCGCAGAGGAGCGCCAGCACCAGGAAGATGAGGTAGGGCGTCTCAGGGTTCTGCACCGCGTAGCCGATGCCGAAGGCGGGGACCAGGAGCGAGGCGGTGGTCAGCGTCGTCCACAGCCGGCCGCCGAAGATCGGCACCATGAAGGAGTAGAAGATGCGGAGCGTCGCCCCCGAGAGGCCCGGCAGCGCCGCCAGCCAGAAGAGCTGGTTGGTGGTGTAGGTGAAGCCGATCGCCGGCAGCTTGGCGACCACCACGCTCCACACCATCCACACCGAGAAGGCGAGGAGCAGCGCGGGAATCGAGAGCCACAGGTTCCGGCGTGCGACGCGCCGGCCCTTGTCCCGCCAGAAGGTCTCATCCTCCGGACGCCAGTCGTCGATGAGGGCGCTGCGACCGCCATGCTCGGCGGGCTTGTGGACATGCTCCAGCTCGGCCAGCGGCGGCAGCTTGGCGAGGGCTTCGCCGGCCGCACGATGCTCCATCGACCGGATGGCGAAGTGCATCCATGACAGCGACACCGCGACGATCAGGAAGAGCAGCATGAAGCAGCTCGTCCAGATGTCGGTGAGGTCTTCAATCACGCCAAACGCGAGGGGCAGGACGAATCCGCCAAGCCCGCCGATCATGCCGACCAGGCCGCCGACAGCGCCGACGTGTCCCGGGTAGTACGTCGGAATGTGCTTGTAGACCGCCGCCTTGCCGAGCGACATGAAGAAGCCGAGGACGAAGATGGTGATGACAAAGGGAATGAGGTCCATCCGGGTCGAGAAGGCGATCGGACCGGTGACGCCGTGGATGACGTAGTCGGTCTCCGGATAGGAGAGCATGAACAGGCAGATCAGCGAGACGCCGAACGTCCAGTACATGATCGCGCGGGCGCCGTAGCGGTCGGATAGGTGGCCGCCATAGGCGCGGAACAGGCTCGCGGGGATCGAGTAGGCGGCGGCGAGCATGCCGGCGGTCTTGATGTCGAGGCCATAGACGCCGATCAGGTAGTGGGGCAGCCACAGCGCCAGGGCAACGAAGCCGCCGAAGACGAAGAAGTAGTACAGCGAGAAGCGCCAGACCTGCTGGTGCTTCAGCGGCTCGAGCTGGAGCAGCGTCGAGCGCGGCCGCTCGCCCCTGGCACGACGCGCCCGGATTTCCGGATCGTCCTGGCTGGTGAGGAAGAAGACGACCGCCATGATTGCCAGGGCCGACGCCCAGACCACGGCCACCATCTGCCAGCCGAAAGCGACAAGCACGAACGGGGCGACGAACTTGGTGACCGCCGCGCCGACATTGCCGACCCCGAAAATGCCGAGCGCCGTCCCCTGCTTCTCCGGCGGGTACCACTTGGAGACGTAGGCGATGCCCACCGCGAACGAGCCGCCGGCGAGGCCGACGCCGAGGGCGGCGAGCAGCATCATCGGATAGGTGGTGGCGAAGGAGAGGAGATAAGTGGCGACGGCGGACGAGAGCATCGTCAGCGTGAACACCACCCGCCCTCCATACTGGTCAGTCCAGATGCCAAGGAAGATGCGGCTCAGCGAGCCGGTGAGGATAGGCAGACCCACGAGCAGTCCGAATTCGGTCGCGGTCAGGCCGAGGTCTTCTTTGATCTTGACGCCGATGATCGCAAAGATCGTCCATACCGCGAAGCAAACGGTGAATGCGATGGTCGAAAGCGCAAGCGCGCGGTTTTGCCCACCAACCGTTTCAGCCATTTTCGGTCCCCCACGTCTTCAGGAATCATTCGATCAACGGAAGCTAGCCCCGGACTCGCGCCGACGTAGTTGATGCAAATCAATAGATGCGGGAAGTCTACTTGCGACGAAACGTCTTTACATTTATCAACAATGCAATTGACGCATTAAATACTATAGATTGACTTTAGAACCATCATGGATTGATACTTGTCAAAGTTGGATCGGATTTTCCGGTCAAGAAGGAAACGATGCGCGCTGACGACGCCGCCCAGATTCGGTCGCTTCCCCTCTTCCGCGACATGGCGGAGGAGTGTTTCGCCGATCTCATCCAGGCGGCCTACCTCCAGCGCTTTCCCGCCCAGGTCGCGCTGATCACGGAGCACGACAAGCCAGACTTCCTGCATGTCGTGGTCGAGGGTCGGGTGGAGATCTATTCGCGGCACGGGAAACGGGAGACGACGATTTCCGTGTGCCGGCCGTTTTCGACATTCATCCTGGCCGCGGTGGTGCGCGACCTGCCTTACCTCGCCTCCGGCCGGACGGTGGAAGCCTCACGGATTCTCCTTCTCCCGGCAGAAGACGTCCGCTCCGCCTTCGACGCCGACGGAGCGTTCGCCCGCGCCATCGTCCGCGAGCTCTCGACGTCGTTCCGCGGCGTGATGAAGGAGCTGAAGAGCCACAAGCTGAGGACCAGTGCCGAGCGACTGGCCAACTGGATCCTTGCCAACGACGCCCGCAACGGCGGCTGCGGCCACTTCACGCTCCCCTATGACAAGCGCACCCTGGCGGCGCGGCTCGGCATGACGCCGGAGAACCTGTCCCGGAACCTGGCGCAGCTGGCCGAGCACGGCGTCACGATCCGGAACCGCGACGTCACCATCGATGATCCCGACCGCCTGATGGACTTCGCCAACCCGACGCCGTCGATCGACGACGAGGCGTATTAAGCTGGGCTGGAAACGGAAATCCGCGGACGGCGTGAGCCGGTTGCCGGGGACCTTGAAGCTCCAACGCGCCGGCCCCGGCGATACTGGGCGCGACGTCGAGACAGTCCGGGATTCCAGTCCAGCGCAGCGGGACCGCTATTGGTTCTCGTCCTGCCCGGAGGCTTGACGGCCAAAGGACGTCGCCCAGCGAGCCGCCTTCTCCCGCTCGAACCGCTGCGCCACATCGTGGGTGACGGCGCGGAGAATCTCGGAGGAGAGCCGCTTGGACTCGCGGTAGAGCTGGCCGATCAGCTGGATGTGGCTGGCCATCTCGTGGAAGGCGCGGGCAGGATCGTGCGCGGCGATCGCGTCGTAGATCGCGGTGTGATCGCGGACCGACAGAGTGTCGGCATCGGGCATGTGGTAGGTGGTTGTGCGCTGGTCCACCAGCCAGTCGACCACCGCCTCGTAGACCATGGTGAAGACCGGATTGCCGGTGATTGCCGCGATCTCATAGTGGAAGGCGACATCGGTCCTGATGAACTCGATGCGGTCGCCGACGGCGGCGACATTGGCATCGAGCGCGGCCCGAAGGCGCTTGATGTCGTCGTCGCTCGCCACCGTTGCCGCAAGCCAGGATTGGCCCGCTTCCAGCACGAGCCGGGCCTGCTCGCCGCGCTGCTGTCCGTCCGGTCCGGAGGACAATCGCTTGGAAAGCTGCGTGAACTGGCGGATGAGGTGAACGGGCGAGGGCGGGATCACCCGCGCCCGTGCGCCGTTGACGATCTCGATCATGCCCTGCTGCTCGAGGAAGAACAGCGCCTCGCGCACCGCCGGGCGGCCCACCCCGAACCGCTGCATCAACTCCTTCTCGGTGGGGAGGCGGTCACCGACGGGGAACTCTCCGCTGTCGATCAGCTTGCCGATCTCGTCGGCGACATCGTGCGCCCGCTTTCGCCGCACCATCGGCGTCTTCGGCAACATCGATTCCACGTTCATTCTCCGAGTCCTCAAGGAATTCGTCGGCGTCACACCTATCCAATCCGCGGGACGAGGCCAACACTGCATTCCTGCTTGTAGTGTAATAGGTCGGGACTTATTGTCCTATTGCTATCTAGGTGGCGCTCGCATGTTTTCCCTCCCCGGAACCGGACCCCTTGTCACCCTCCGTGACGGCGATGCGGAGCTGGTCGTCGCCCCGGCGTGCGGCGCCAGACTCTGCTCGTATCGGATCGGCGGCCGGGACGTGCTGGGGCCCGCGTCCGGCGAGGCGTTGGCCAGCGCGTTCATCTACGGCTTCGCGGGTTTTCCCCTGCTGCCCTATTCCGGGCCGATCTTCGGTGACGGGTTCTCCTACCGTGGCGAGTTTCATCCGCTGGCACGCAACGTTCCGGCAGAGCCGTCGGCGACCCATGGCGAGGGCTGGATCCGCCCGTGGCAGATCCTCGACCGGTCGGAGTCCGAGATCCGGCTCGGTCTCGACTACGTCCCCGAGGACCGCCTGTTCCCTTTCGCCTGGCGCGGGGAGATCGTCTACTCGCTCACCAACGGACGCTTCGGAGCGCGACTGACGCTGACCAACCGCGATTACCGGCCGATGCCCGGCGGAATGGGACTGCACCCGTATTTTCCCAAGGCTCCGGGGACCGTGCTGCGCTTCGACGCGACAGGCCTGTGGCCGCCGGACGGACCGGAGGCGGTCGAACGCGGAGCGGGGCCCATCGAGCCGGGCCTCGATTTCCGGGCGGGGCAGGACGTCGATCCGATCGTCCTCGACCGTTGCTATGAAGGCTGGAACGGACGGGCCACGCTCACCGCGCCCGACGGCCTGACCACCGTCATCGAGGCCGAGCCGGTGTTCGGCAAGCTGCAGGTCTACGATGCCTGGGACTACCCGTATCTTTGCATCGAGCCGGTCACCAACACCAATGACGGATTCAACCGCGCGGCGCTCGGCGTCCCGGGCCATGCCGTTGCGATATTGGCGCCCGGCCAGAGCCTGACGGGGACGATCTCGATCTACTGCGTCTAGACGACCGGCAGGCCGCCCGAGCGGTCCGTCGCCAGAATCTCGGCGAGCGTATGGAGCGCCCGCTCGAAGCGACTCTCGTCCGGCTCGGCATTCACACACACCCGCACGCCGCCCGGGTCATATCCCGGGGACACCGCAAAGACGTCACCGGGCGTGACCGCCACGCCGCGGCTGAGCGCCATGCCGACGAAATCGGCGGTGCGCATGCCCGGCGGCAGGGGCAGCCAGCGGTGGAGCGATGTCGGTGCCGGCCGGGCCTCGCCGAGAATGCGGTCGGCAAGGCGCTGGCGGCGTGCGGCCGCGTCGGCCTGGAAGTTGGCCCGCACCTTGGCTTCGCCGCTTCGGATCATCCGGGCGCTCAATTCGGAGAGGAGCGGAGACGGCATGACGGTCGTGGCGCGCAGCGTCGCACGGAGCCGCCGCCGCAATGAAGCGCGGGCGGCGAGATAGCCGATCCGCACCGCCGGCGCCATCGGCTTGGACATGCTGGTCAGGTACAGCGAGATGTCCGGCGCGATGTTCCAGTACGCCGCGGCTCGCGGCCGAACCAGGAAACCGTAGGCGTCGTCCTCGACGATGAGCACATCGTGCGCGCGCGCAATCCGGACAATCTCGCGGCGATGCTCGGTGCTGGACGTGCGAGCGGTCGGATTGTGCAGCGTCGGCATCGTGTAGAGCAGGCGCGGCGAGAACTTGCGACAGGCCGCCTCGAACGCCTCGGGGTCGATCCCCTCCTGGTCAAGCGCGACCGGCTCGAGCCCGATGCCGACAGTCTGAGCGATCGCGAGCGCTCCCGGCCACGTGAGCGCCTCGGTGAGCACGACATCCCCGCGGTGAGCGAAGGCGAGCAGAACGGAGAGGAGCGCACTCTGACCACCTGCGACGACCATGACGTCGTCCACCTCGGCTTCAACGCCAAGGAAGGCGAGCCAGTCGACACCAGCGGCCCGGTGATCGTTGCTGCCATGCGGCGGATGGTAGAGCGACAGCTCGTCGAGGTCGGCCTCAGCGACCATCTCGGACAGACATCGGCCGAACGCCGCTCCCGCTCCCTCACGGAGTGGGTGGTTGAGGCTGAGATCGACCACGTCGTCGCCCGGGACCGGCGCGACGTACATCCGCTCCAGCGGCCGGGTCTCGTCGCCATTCCGCGCGCCGGCGTCGGCCTTCGTGCCCACGAAGGTCCCGCGGCCGACGGTGCTCTCGATCAGTCCACGCCGTGTCGCCTCGGTATAGCCGCGGGTGACCGTGCTGATCGCAACGCCAAGCTGGCGCGCCAGCGCGCGGTGGGTCGGCAGCCGCTCGCCCGCCCTGAGGCGACCGCTCCGGATCGCCCCTTCGATGGCGTCGGCAAGGCGCACATAGGCGTCGCCGTAGCCCCGGTCGATGTCGGGAAGCCAGGCCTGCGTCATGCGATGTCCAGCGTCTGGCCCCCGTCGAGCGGGATGATCGCACCGGTGAGCCAGGCCGAATCCGGCTTGACCAGCAATTCGATCCACTGCGCAATCTCGTCCGGTTCGGCGATGCGTCCGAGGGGCACCTGATTGGCGAGCCACTCATAGGCGGCATCAAGATCGTCGGCCCAGGTCAGGTGAATCGGCGTGTCCACCGGTCCGAGCGCAAGCCCGTTCACACGGATGCGGTCCCCGGCGAGTTCGCCGGCCAGCGAGCGTGTCAGGTACTCGAGCGCGGCCTTGGTCATTCCATAGACGGATTGTCCCGGTCGCAGCAGCGTTGCCGATGACGACGAGATGTTGACGATCGCGCCCTTGCTGCGGCGGAGCGCGGCGAGCGCGGCCTGCATCAGCAGGAACGGCGCGCGCAGATTGGTCGCCCAATGCTCGTCGAGGATCGCGAGCGGAAATTCCTGGAGCGGCATCACCCGGATCGTGGCGGCGTTGTTGACGAGCGCGTCGATCTCGCCAAATGCGTCGAGGGTCGCCGCCACGACCCGCGCCGGCTCCGCCGGGTCGGCGATGTCCGCCGCCACGACGATGCTTCTGCCTTCGTCCGCCGTAATGGTGTCGGCAACCTCCCTCAGAAGCGGTTCGCGCCGCCCAACGAGCGCAACGTTCCAACCCGATCGCGCCAGCCGCTTTGCGGCCGCTGCCCCAATTCCGGTTCCGGCACCCGTCACGATGGCTGTGGTCATCCGATCCCCATTCCGCGCTGGTCGTTCATACACATTGTCCGTAGTGAGAAGACAATCTGTGTTTCGCCACCTCTATCGGAAAAGTCCGGCTTAGTCCAAGCTCAATCGGCCGCAACATCATTGACTCATGTCTGGCTCCGTGATGCGATGTCGATGTTGTACTGTGGCTCGGTACAAAGAGCGGAAGGGGAACAATCATGCGTGCGAAGACATTGATGATGTCTGCCGTCGGCAGCGCCATTCTGCTTCAATTGGTGATGATGCCCGCCCCGGCGGAAGAGAACGCGGCGGAGAAGGCCGTGGAGGCCGCAAAGCAGTACTCCGGCATCACCCTGAATTCGGCCGAGGAAGCCGGACTGATGGCGATGCTCGGCATCAACATCACCGGACCGGAATGGGAACAGCTCACCGGCATCTCGCTCAACGTGACCGAGATCCCGTTCGAGGAGCTTTTCCCGAAACAGATGCTCGAACACAAGGCGGGCAGTGGCGCCTATGACGTGCTGACGATCGGGCCGTCCTGGGTGGCCGACATGGTGCGGAACGGCGCCCTCGAGCCGCTCGACCCGTATATCGAGAAGTACGGCGTGGCGAGCGAGTTTGACGACATCGCTCCCGCCTTCAAGGACTGGATGACCTACGACGGCAAGACCTATGCGCTGGTCGTCGACGGTGACGTCCACCTTCTCTACTACCGCAAGGACATCTTCGAAGACCCGGAGAACATGTCGGCGTTCAAGGCCAAGTACGGCTACGACCTTGCGCCCCCGGCGACGTGGCAGCAGTTCGGGGAAATCTGCCGCTTCATCACCGACAAGTACGCTCCGGAGCTCTATGGCGCGGGCCTGATCAATACCGGCTATATGCACTTCTTCTTCTCCGAGCGCTTCCGCACCTATGGCGGCAAGTTCTTCGATCCCGAGACGATGAAGGCGACGGTCAACAGCCAGGCCGGCATCGACGCGCTGACCGACATGGTGAACCAGCTCGATTGCCAGCCCCCGGGCGTCCAGACCTGGGGCTTTGGCGAGAGCCTCAGCGCGCTCAATGCCGGCGAGATCGCCATGACGATCACATGGCCGCCGGTCGCCCGCTGGGCCCAGGGCATCAACGCCGACGAGCAGGCGCTATCCTGGGTGCCGGAGAGCGTGGTGGTCGACAAGATCGGCTACGCCCTGCCGCCTGGCGGGCATCCTGAGCTGGCGTCGGGAATCATGCTGGCGGTCTCGCCCGACAGCAAGAACAAGGACGCGGCCTATCTCTACATCCAGTGGCTCCATTCGCAGCAGGAGAGCCTCAAGAACGTCATGCGCCCACTCGGGCTGCGCGATGCGTTCCGCATCTCGCACTACGAAAGTCCCGAGTACCAGGCCCTGTGGCCGACCGCGCCCGACTACCTCGCGACGCTTCGTCTGGGCGGCGAGCAGGGCTATTCCGACCTCGCCATCCTCGAGACCTACAAGTACTGGGACTCGATGGGCCGGGCGGTGGTTGCCGCGATCGGCGGCAAGGACCCGAAGCAGGCGCTCGACGATCTCGCCGCCGAGTGGGACGGGCTCACCGAGCAGATCGGCGTCGATCGCCAGAAGGAGGCCTATCTCGCGTGGGCCGCCAAGCCGAGCGCCTATCGCGAATAGGACGCCCGCCTCCAAATTCGCGCGGCGGGGACAAACTCCCCGCCGCGGCTCTTCGAAAGTTCCTTTGAGGGATTGGCGTGGCGAGGGCGGCGACAGCGGAGACGGCCTCTGTCCAGGTGGGCGACACCCGCCTGTTCAAGTACGGGCTGATTGCCCCCGCCGTCTTCCTGATGGTGCTGGTGGCGGTGCTGCCGCTGGTCTACCTCATCGTTGTCAGCTTCCAGCGGATCAGCCTCAGCGACGAGATCACGAGTTTCGAGGGCTTCGTCAATTATGCGCGCATCTTCTCCGATGCCCGGCTCTGGAACGCGGTTCTCCACACTCTCTTCATCACCGCCGTCGCGCTGCCGATCGAACTCGTGCTCGGCTTGCTGCTTGCCTACCATTTTCTCGAAGAGCGTCGATTCAAGCGCCTGTTCGTGGCGCTTCTGATCATCCCCTCGGTGATCTCGCCGATGGTTGCGGGCTCGATGTGGCGGCTGATGTTCGACGACCGTTACGGCCCGATCAACCGGATCATCTCGGGGGTGGCCGGCGAGCATGTCTCGATCCTGTGGACCATCGACATCGCCTGGGCCTATCCGGCCATCATCATCACGGACGTCTGGCAGTGGACGCCCTTCATGTTCATCATCCT
>JAGRKZ010000106.1:3065-20147 GCA_020442065.1 Bauldia sp. | reverse complement strand
CTCAAGGATGTCGAGCGCTTCATGAAGCACTACTTCCTGGTGGCCAAGCAGGTCGGCGACCTCACCCGCATCTTCTGTGCTGCCCTCGAGGAGCATCACGGCAAGCCGACCCCGACGCTCAACCGCTTCCTCGGCCTGGACCGAAAGCGGCGGAAGAAGGTGCCGGGATCGACGGACTTCCTCGTCGAGAACGATCGCATCACCAATGCCGACGACAAGGTCTTCGTCCGCGATCCGGTCAACCTCATCCGCGTTTTCCACCTCGCCGATGCCTACGACCTGCCGTTCCATCCGGACGCGATGCAGCTCATCACCCGCTCGCTCGGCCTGATCGACGGCAAGGTCCGCGACGACCCCGAGGCCAACCGGCTGTTCGTCGAGATCCTGTCCTCGCGCCGGAACGCCGAACTTGTCCTCAGGACGATGAACGAGACCGGCGTACTCGGCCGCTTCATTCCCGATTTCGGCAAGGTCGTGGCGATGATGCAGTTCTCCATGTACCACCACTACACCGTCGACGAGCATCTGATCCGATCGATCGGGAACCTTGCCGCGATCGAGCGCGGCGACGAGGCCGGTGCCCACCCGCTCGCCAGCGAGATCTTCCCCGGCATCAAGGACCGGGTGGTGCTCTATGTCGCGCTCTTCCTGCATGACATCGCCAAGGGGCGGCCGGAAGATCATTCGATCGCCGGCGCCAGGCTCGCGCGGAAGCTTGCCCCGCGTTTCGGACTCACATCGGGCCAGACCGAGACGGTGGCGTGGCTGGTCGAACACCATCTCCTGATGAGCATGACCGCCCAGTCACGGGACCTCAACGACCGCAAGACCGTCCTCGACTTCGCCGCCGTGATGCAGAGCCTCGAGCGGATGAAGATGTTGCTGATCCTGACCGTGGCGGACATCCGCGCGGTCGGGCAGGGCGTATGGAACGGCTGGAAGGGCCAGTTGCTGCGGACGCTCTACTACGAAACCGAGCCGGTGCTGACCGGCGGCCACAGTCAGGTGACCCGCGATCGGCGGGTGGCTGCGGCGCGGGACGAACTGGCCGAAGCGCTCAGCGACTGGTCGAAGCGAGAGCGGGACGCGTATCTTCGCCGCCACTACCCGGCCTACTGGTTGCGCGTAGATCTTTCGCGCAAGGTTGCCGACGCCAACTTCATCCGCGAGGCCGACCGCGACAAGCGGGCGCTCGCCACTGCTATCCGCACGCGGGACTTCGAGGCGGTGACGGAGATCACTGTGTTCGCGCCGGATCATCCGCGGCTGCTGTCGATCATTGCCGGCGCGTGCACGATCGCCGGCGCCAACATCGTCGATGCCCAAGTCTACACCACGACCGACGGTCAGGCGCTCGATTCGATCTCGATCAGCCGTGAGTTCGACGACAATGTCGACGAGGAGCGCCGCGCCCGGAAGGTCGGCCAATTGATCGAGCAGGCGCTTGCCGGCACGCTTCGCCTCCCCGAGCAGGTGGCGCAGCGGACCCGGAAGAAGCCGCGGCTCAAGGCGTTCTCGCTGGAGACCGAAGTCAGCGTCGACAACGAGCTCTCCAATCTGTTCACGGTGATCGAGGCCTCCGGCCTCGACCGGCCCGGCCTGCTCTACGACCTCACCCGCACGATTTCCGACCTCAATCTCAATATCGCCTCCGCCCATATCTCGACCTTCGGCGAGCGGGCGGTCGACGTCTTCTACGTGACCGATCTCCTTGGCCACAAGGTCGTCAACGCCGCCCGTCAGGCTGCGATCCGCCGTCGCCTGGAGGCGGCCTTCGACGGCCAGGCGCAGCCCGACGCGCGCCCGGCACGGCGCAAGGAACCGGCCTAACCCCGGGACAGAGCATCGCTCCCATGTCACTTCTGAAGAACTTCGCCACGGTCGGCGGCGCCACGGCGACAAGCCGCATCCTTGGCTTCGTCCGCGACATATTCGTTGCCGCCGCGCTCGGCACCGGGCCGGTGGCCGACGCCTTCTTCGTCGCCTTCCGTTTCCCCAACCTGTTCCGGCGGCTGTTTGCGGAGGGCGCCTTCAATTCCGCCTTCGTCCCGCTTTATGCCCGGGCGCTCGAGAGCGAGGGCGAAGTGGCGGCACGGAAGTTCGGCGAGGAGGCGCTGTCCATGCTCCTCACTTCGCTGCTGGTGTTCACCGCCATCGCCGAGATCACGATGCCGCTCCTGATGTTCGTGATGGCGCCGGGCTTCTCGGCGGATCCGGCGAAGTTCGACCTTACCGTTCTCTTGACGCGGGTCGCGTTCCCCTATCTCGGGCTCGTGTCGCTGGTCGCCTTCTACAGCGGCGTCCTCAATTCGCGCGGACGGTTTGCCGCTGCCGCCTTCGCGCCCGCCCTTCTCAATGTCGTGCTGATAGCAGCGCTGATCATGGTGTTCTGGATGGGCTGGGAGGGGCACCCGGACGCCGGCATGGTGCTCTCGGTCGGGACGATCGTCGGCGGGTTCGCCCAGCTCGGGCTGGTGATGGTCGCCACCCACCGCGTCGGGGCGGTGATGAGGCTTCGGCGCCCGCGCCTCACTCCCGCCGTCCGTAAGCTCATCCGACTTGGTGTGCCGGGGGTGATCGCCGGAGGCATAACCCAGATCAATATCGTCATCGGCACCATGATCGCCTCGCTGGCGCCGGGCGCGGTCTCGTATCTCTACTATGCCGACCGCCTCTACCAACTGCCGCTGGGCATCGTCGGCATCGCGATTGGCGTGGTGCTGCTGCCCGATCTCTCGCGCCAGCTCGGCGCCGGCCGCGATGATCTCGCCGGCCACAGCCAGAACCGGGCCGTCGAGTTCGCCATGGCACTGACGCTGCCGGCTTCGGTGGCGCTTCTGGTGATGGCCGATCCGATCATCCAGGTTCTCTTCCAGCGCGGCAGCTTCAGCGCCTCCGACACCACGGCGACCGCCAACGCTCTCGCCGCCTTCGCCGTGGGCCTGCCGGCCTTCGTGCTGATCAAGGTGTTCTCGCCCGGCTTCTTCGCCCGGGAGGACACCCGCACGCCGATGTGGTTCGCCGGGATCTCGGTGGCCGTCAACGTGGCCCTGTCGCTGGCGCTGTTTCCCTTCCTCGCCCATGTCGGAATCGCCATTGCGACCGCGGCCTCGGGTTGGGTTAACACCATCCTCCTTGTCTACACCCTCCACCGCCGCGGGCACTTCAGCGCCGATGCCTCGCTCCGCAAACGGCTGCCGATGATCCTCCTCGCCGCGGTGCTGATGGGTGTTGGGCTGGTGCTGGCGATGTGGTTGCTGGCGCCGCTTTTGGCTGAACCGAGCTTTGCGATCCGGGCGAGCGCCGTGGCCTTCATGGTTGTGGCTGGCATGGTCCTCTTCGCGCTGTTCTGCCAGCTCACGGGAGCGGCCGATTTCCGCCGCGCGATCGGCCTCGCGCTCCGTCGGAGATGATCAGCGCTTGCGCGCCGCGCCGCGCTCCGCTAACCCCGCCCGCGACGGAGGGTCCTGAACCATGAGCAAGTTTCCGCCCCGCGTGTTTTCCGGGGTCCAGCCGACCGGCAACCTGCATCTCGGCAACTATCTCGGCGCCATCGTGCGTTTCGTCGAGATGCAGTCGACGCACGACTGCATCTATTGCGTGGTCGACATGCACGCGATCACCGTGCCGGCGTCGGTGTGGGGCGGACCCAAGGCGCTCAGGCAGAACACCCGCGAGGTCACCGCGGCTTTCCTTGCCGCCGGCATCGACCCGGTGAAGTCGATCGTCTTCAACCAGAGCCAGGTCAGCGTGCATGGCGAGCTGACCTGGGTGTTCAACTGCGTCGCCCGCCTCGGCTGGCTCAATCGCATGATCCAGTTCAAGGAGAAGGCGGGCAAGGACCGCGAGAACGCCTCGATCGGGCTCTACGACTACCCGGTGCTGATGGCGGCCGACATCCTTGCCTACTTCGCCACCCACGTGCCGGTTGGCGAGGACCAGAAGCAGCACCTCGAACTCACCCGCGACATCGCCATCAAGTTCAACAACGACTTCGCCGAATCGATCGCCGAGAACGGCTACGGCGACGCCTTCTTCCCGGTGACCGAGCCGCTGATTACCGGCCCGGCGACGCGTGTCATGTCGCTCCGCGACGGCACCAAGAAGATGTCAAAGTCGGACCCCTCCGACTATTCGCGGATCAATCTCACCGACGACGCCGATACCATCGCCCAGAAGTTCCGGAAGGCGAAGACCGACCCGGAGCCGCTGCCGTCGGAGATGGAGGGTCTCAAGCAGCGGCCCGAGGCCGACAATCTCGTCGGCATCTACGCTGGCCTGTCGGGCCGCAGCAAGTCGGACGTGCTGCGCGAATACGGCGGCGCGCAGTTCTCCGCGTTCAAGCCGGCGCTCGCCGACCTCGCGGTCGAGATGCTGGCGCCGGTTGCGGGGGAAATGCGGCGCCTGCTCGCGGATCCGGGATACATTGACGGTGTGCTCAACGACGGTGCTGGCCGCGCCCGGGCCATCGCCGAGAAGACCATGGACGGTGTCCGCGACGTGGTCGGCTTCGTCCACAAGACATAGTATCGCCGCGGATCGCGAGGAGGGGACGCGGAGCCTGAGGGCCCCGCAATTCCCCGCTTCGCGAACAGACCGGTCTGTGCCACCATCGCCAGCATGCCTGCCAAACGAAAGAGCACGGCCGAAGGCCACCGCCGAAAGTTCCTCGTCGTCATCGACGACACGCCGGAGTCGACCCGTGCCCTGCTGTTCGCCGGCCGCCGCGCACTGCACACCGGAGGGGCAGTGGTGCTGCTCTACGTGATCTCGCCCAGCGAGTTCACCCAGTGGGTGGGGGTCGAGAACATCATGCGTGCCGAAGCGACCGAGCAGGCCGAAGCGGCGCTTGGCAAGGCGGCCGATTATGTCCGCGACAAGACCATGATAGAGCCGCAGGTGGTCATCCGCGAGGGCCAGCAGGCGGAAGAGCTGGTCAAGCTGATCGAGGACGACGAGGACATCGCTGTCCTGGTCCTCGCTGCCAGCACCGAGAAGGAAGGGCCTGGGCCGCTTGTCACCGCCCTTGCCGGCAAGGCGGCCGGCACCTTTCCGGTGCCGATCACGCTCGTTCCCGGCCACCTCGACGACGAGACCATCGCCGCCATCGCCTGAGGGTCGACCGCGCCTTGGGACGCGGTTTGCCGTTGGTCGCGATGGACGCGATGCTACTCGTCGGTCATGATCCGCTTGAGCAGTTCGATCTCATCGGCGAGCGATTTGTCGCCCTCGATGAGTTCTTCAATCTTGCGTACAGCATGCAAGACGGTCGTATGATCGCGACCGCCGAACCGACGTCCGATCTCGGGCAAGGAGCGCGGGGTCAGCATCTTGGCGAGATACATCGCGATCTGCCGTGGTCGCACGATCGTCCGCGTCCGCCGGCTCGACAGAAGGTCGGCCTTTGAGACGTTGAAGTGCCGCGCCACCACGCGCTGGATATCCTCGATCCGCACCCGGCGCGGCTCGCGGGCGCCAACCAGGTCGCGGAGGGTGATCTCCGCCGAAGCGAGCGTCACGGTGTGGCCGGTGAACTGCCACTGGGCCACCAGCCGGTTGAGCGCCCCCTCGAGGTCGCGCCCGTTCGAGATCACGGACTGCGCAACGTATTCAAGCACCTGTTCGGGAATGTCGAGGCCGGGGTTCTGATCCTGGGCGAGGGCATATCGGCTGGCGATGATGCGGCGGCGAAGCTCCAGGTCCGGCGCGCCGATCTCGAAGGCGACGCCGCCCTTCAGGCGTGAGCGCACCCGTTCGTCGAGGGTCTCGAGCTCCGCCGGCGGGCGGTCGGAGGCGACCACCACCTGACGCGCCCCGTCGATGAGGGCATTCAGCATGTGGCAGAATTCCTGCTGCACCGACTTGCCCTGGAGGAACTGCATGTCGTCGATCAGGAGGAGATCGATGTCCCGCAGCGTCTCCTTGAACTGGATGGCCGACTGGTTGCGGATGGCCGCGACCATGCGGAACATGAAGTGCTCGGCGGTGAGGTAGACCACCTTGCGGCCGGGGTCGGCACGGCGCGCCGCACGGGTGATGGCGTGGAGCAGGTGTGTCTTGCCACGTCCGACGCCGGCATGGATGTAGAGCGGATTGAAGCGGTTAAGTGATGCCCCCTCCGCCACCGCACGGGCGGCGGCATGGGCGACACGGTTGGCCGAGCCGTCGCAGAAGCTCTCGAAGGTGTATCGTGGGTCGACCGGAGAGCCCGCGAACTGGCCTTCGACCTCGCCGCCGCGTCGGGCGGCCAGCGCAGGCGCGGGCGGAGCGGCGATGGCTGCAGGATCAAGGGGCGGAGCGTCGGACGGCTGGTCGGGAGTCACCGACGGGGACCGGGTGCGAATCGAGCCGCGGGCGATGATCTCGACCTGCACGATGCCCGGCCGTTCCTCCTGCCACAGGGTGAGCAGTCGCTCGGCGTAGTGGGATGCGATCCAGGACTTGAGGAAGCGGGTCGGCACCGAGATATACACGGTGCTCTTGTCGGCGTCGTCGAACTCGGCCCGGCCGAACCAGCTGTTGAACACGTCCTCCCCCAGTTCCGCACGAAGCCGCTGCTTGACGCGCTGCCACGCCTCCGGGCCTGCTCGATCCGTCACCCCGATGCCCTCCTCCCTGTCGCCGGCCGCGCCGGCGCCGGTCCACCCGTCAAGTCCCCGTTCCTCGTCCTCGGCCCGCATCGCGCGGACCGGGCGAAAGTCGCCGCTATCGGCTCCCAATGTTCGCCCTCCTATGATTGCACCCATGGCAACCCCTCAGCCTTCCAGCTTCCCGCCGTCGCACGATGGCGGTCCGGGCCCAGCCGTCCTTCGAAGCCGTGCTCAACGTTGAAGCAGGCCTGGTATCCGGCTGCGGTGGCCGCGATCGCCGCCCTGCGGCTTCGCGCTCCAGAGCGGCAGATGAAGTAGAGTGGCGCCTGCCGCGAGATGCCCCGGGCGTCGAGTTCCGCCTTCAGCCGCCCCGCAAAATCCGGGATCACCTCGCCCGACGGAAACTCATCCCACTCGACAAGGACCAGTTGCTTGCCGATCGACCCGAGCTCGGGCATGCCGACATAGGTCCATTCCGCGCGGGTACGGACATCGATGAGAGCAGCATCGGCCGCTTGCGCCAAAGCGGCCCAAGCCGTCCCAGCCGCCACATCGCCCTCGTATCCGCCGCCAGTTCCGGACATGCAAACTCCTTCTCGCGCCGGTTCTGACGCCAGCGAAGACAACAACTGCACCGATTTTTCGAGAACACCCGGGAATTGCCTCCTCTGCACGGGAGGCAATACTACGCAAAAACGCCTACTCCACCCTCAAAGGGCAAGTCTATGTTGCGCCACAACCCGCAACCAGACGCGCATATAAATTTCGGCCGCCGCTCTCACTTAACTGTTCGGATATGAACACCTGACTAGACTGTCGCAGCAGCCATGAACCAAGAATACACAGGCGTTCCCCGAGTTCAACGCCGTTTTTGTCGGTGCAGGCCCTTGACACTGCCGTTGGCGGGGCGGGCTTCAGCCCCTTCGGTTGGAGGCTGGCGGATAACCCGTTGCGACTCCAATGGCTTCATTCCCGGCTGCGGCAAGTCGTAGCCAACGAAAAAAAATGCGACGCGAAGGCCTTGACTCGGGTCCTCTCCAAGGCGGCGAGTCCCAATGTGGGACTACCCCCGCCCACGGCCTTGAAACACAAGGCAATTGGCTGCCAGAGCGGGGTGGGCGCGACAGCCGATTCCCACCCAAAGCCGCAGCAAACCGGGGGTTAGCCGCGACAGGATTTCTCCAGGGCGCTTGCCCGGTCGCCGGCGCCGATCAGGCGCCGACGGTCTTCACTCGGGCGGTCAGGCGCGAGACCTTCCGCGATGCAGTGTTCTTGTGCAGCACGCCCTTGGTGACGGCGCGCATGATCTCGGGCTCGGCCGCCTTCAGGGCAGCGGCGGCCTTGTCCTGATCGCCCGAGGCGATGGCTTCCTCGACCTTGCGCATGTAGGTCCGGACACGGGCCACGCGGCTCTTGTTGACGTCGGTACGGGCGGCGATCTTGCGCGTCGCCTTCTTGGCGGAAGTGGTATTGGCCATGACGATCCTTTTCGAGGCAACAAAAAACCCGGCGGCGGAACCTTCCCGCCACCGCGATTGCCGTGCTTATAGTCATGGCCCGGGGCAGGGTCAATTCACCCTGTTGCCAAGGTGCGCCTAGCGGTTGCGGAACTGCGGCGACCGCTTCTCAACGAAGGCGGCCATGCCTTCCTTCTGGTCTTCGGTGGCGAACATGGCGTGGAACAGCCGGCGTTCGAACGTGATGCCTTCGGCGAGCGGCATCTCGTAGGCCCGGTTGACGCTCTCCTTCGCCATCATCACGACCGGCGTCGAGAAGCCAGCGATCTTGTCGCCGATGCGGATCGCTTCCTCGATCAGATCGTTGGTCGGGACGATGCGCGAGACCAGTCCTGCCCGCTCGGCCTCGGCGGCGTCGATCTGCCGCCCGGTCAGGATCATGTCCATCGCCTTGGCCTTGCCGACCGCGCGGGGGAGTCGCTGTGTTCCGCCCATCCCCGGCATGATGCCGAGCGTAATCTCAGGTTGGCCGAACCTGGCGTTCTCGGCAGCGATGATGATGTCGCACATCATCGCGAGCTCGGCCCCGCCGCCCAGGCAATAGCCCGACACAGCGGCAATGAGGGGCTTGCGCGCCCCGGCTATTCGCGACAGTGCCGCGCCATAGTCGCGCTGGAACGCCTCGACAAAGCCGAGACCCTGCATCTCCTTGATGTCGGCACCGGCCGCGAAGGCCTTCTCCGAGCCGGTAATGACCATGCAGCCGACCCGAGGATCGGCATCGTAGGCGGTGACGGCGTCGCCAAGCTCCTCGATCAGGGCAGCGTTGAGCGCATTGAGCGCCTTCGGCCGGTTGAGCGTGATCAGGGCGACACGCCCGCGGGTCTCGGTGACGATGGTTTCGAAGGCCATGGATTCTCCCGGCGGCTGGCAGCGGCGGTGCAGCTTAGCACTGGCACACCGGACAATAGAACGTCGAGCGGCCGGATTGAACCATGCGCCGGATGATCCCCTTGCAGCCGTGCCGGGAGCACGCCTCGCCCTCGCGGTCGTAGACCGCGAAATTGTGCTGGAACATGCCGAGTTCGCCGGTAGCCTGGCGATGGTCGCGGAGCGAGGAGCCGCCCGCGACGATCGCTTCTTCGAGCACGGCGCGGATGGCGGCGGCCAGCGCCTCGGCCTTCCTCCGGGCGGCCGGTGTCGCAGCGGCGAGGCGACCGGCGGGCAGCGTCGGCGAAAGCCGCGCCCGCCACATTGCCTCGCAGGCGTAGATGTTGCCGATGCCGGCGATGCGGTGCTGGTCCAGGAGCATGGCCTTGAGCGGGGCAACGCGGTCCCGGAACAGGGTGGCGATCGTCCGGCCGCTCAGCTCGTTGCCGAGCGGCTCGATGCCCATCTCCTTGAAATGGCGGCTCTCTTCGAGCCCGCGGCGGGGTACGAGGTCCATCATGCCGAAGCGGCGCGGATCGTTGAAGACAATACGGGCGCCGGAGGAGAGCTCGAAGACGACGTGATCGTGGGCACTGAGGGTGCTCCGCGCGTGGTAGTAGCGGCCGGCGATGGCTTGGCCGTCACCGGCCTCGATCCGGAACGAGCCCGACATGCCGAGATGCATGACGAGAACGTTGGCGTTGTCGAGGTCGGCGAGGAGGTACTTGGCGCGGCGACCGAGGGCGACGATGCGCCGGCCGGTCAGGCGGCGGGCGAAAGCCGGGGGAAAAGGCGTGCGGAGATCGGGTCGGCGGAGCGTCACGCGGTCGATGACCGCGCCCTCCATCACCGGCGCGAGGCCGCGGCGCACGGTTTCGACTTCGGGTAGTTCGGGCATCGACTGGCGCTAACCCTTTGTGAGGCCGGCGACGATAGCCTCTCCCGCCGGCTTGGGCTATCGTCCGCGCCGATCAGGAGTACCGCCATGACAGAACGCGCCGCGAACGAGGGCGCCGATCGGCGCGCCGCCAGCGCTTCCTTCGGATTCCGCGCCGTCAGCGTCGACGAGAAGCAGGACCTCGTCGATGGCGTGTTCGAGCGGGTCGCCCCCAGCTACGACCTGATGAACGATCTCATGTCGGGGGGGATGCACCGGCTGTGGAAGGACGCGATGGTGTCGCGGCTCGCACCGCCCCGGCAGTCGCGCCGCCCCTTCAAGGTGCTCGACGTCGCCGGCGGCACCGGTGACATCGCCGTTCGTATCGCCACGCGCTCCGAGGGCGCCGCGCTCACCGTCGCCGACATCAACGGCGAGATGCTGGCGGTGGGGCGCACCCGGGCGCTATCGCTGCGGCTCGATCACAAGGTCACGTTCGTTGAGGCGAATGCCGAAGCGCTGCCGTTTCCCGGGGGGCATTTCGATGCCGTTACGATTGCTTTCGGCATTCGCAACGTGCCGCGCATCGAACTCGCGCTGGCCGAGGCCTACCGGGTTCTCAAGCCGGGCGGTCGCTTCCTCTGCCTCGAGTTCTCGGCGATCGATATCGCCGGTCTCGACCGGATCTATGATCTCTTCTCGTTCAACGTCATCCCGGCGCTTGGGCGCATCGTCGCGGGCGATGCCGCGTCCTACCGCTATCTCGTCGAGTCGATCCGGCGCTTCCCCAACCAGGCGCGATTCGCGGCAATGATCACCGCGGCGGGATTCGAGAGGGTGAGCTTCGAGAACCTGTCGGGAGGGATTGCGGCGATCCACTCCGGCTGGAAGCTCTGAGCAGGATGCCGAGCACGACGGCCGCACTCCTTCGTCTTGCCGGGGCCGGCTTCGTTCTTGCACGCGAGGGGGCGTTCTCCGGAATCGACCTCGAGGCGGTTCCGCCGCGCGGGAGGATGGGCCTCCGGCTGGCACGGCTGATCGCTCGCAAGAAGACCACCGGCGAGGCCGAGCGCCTGACCCGCGCCTTCAATCGGCTCGGGCCCTCCTACGTCAAGCTTGGCCAGTTCCTTGCCACACGCGCGGATATCGTCGGCCCGGAGGTGGCGGATACCCTCGGCCGGCTGCGCGACGAGATCGAGCCGTTCCCCGAGGCGGATGCGCGCGCGGCCGTCGAGAAGGCGCTGGGCAGGCCGGTCGAAGCGTTGTTCTCCTCGTTTTCGCCGCCGGTTGCGGCGGCGTCCATCGCCCAGGTCCACAAGGCCGAGGTGGCGGGCGAGGATGGGATGCGGGCGGTGGCCGTCAAGGTGCTCCGACCCGGCGTGCGGCGCCGGTTCCGGCGGGACCTCGACACGTTCTACGCCGGGGCGCGGCTGGTCGAGCGCATCGATCCGAAGGCGCGACGCCTTCGGCCGGTGGCGGTGGTGGATACGCTCGCCCGCACCGTGACGCTGGAGATGGACCTCCGCCTCGAGGCGGCGGCCTTGTCGGAAATGGCCGAGGCTACGGCAGGCGACACCGGCTTCCGGGTGCCGCGGGTCGAGTGGGAGCGAACGGCCCGCGACGTGCTGACCCTCGAGTGGATCGACGGCATCAAGCTGTCCCATCTCGAAGCGCTCCGCGCCGCCGGCCATGACCTGCCGGACCTCGCCCGGAAGCTCATGCAGGCGTTCCTCAGGCACGCGCTCCGCGACGGCTTCTTCCACGCCGACATGCACCAGGGGAACCTGTTCGTCGGCGCCGCGGGCGACATCGTTGCGGTCGACTTCGGCATCATGGGCCGGCTCACCCGCGCCGAGCGCCGGTTCCTTGCCGAGATTCTGTTCGGGTTCATCCGGCGCGACTATCGGCGGGTGGCGGAAGTCCACTTCGAGGCGGGGTACGTGCCGTCAGAGCGGCACTCGGTCGACGACTTCGCCCAGGCGCTGCGGGCGATCGGCGAGCCGATTCATGGCCAGCGGGCGAGCGAGATCTCGATGGCGCGGCTGCTGACGCTGCTGTTCGAGGTGACCGAAATCTTCGACATGCAGACCCGGCCCGAATTGCTTCTCGTCCAGAAGACGATGGTTGTGGTCGAGGGCGTCGCCCGCTCGCTTGACCCGGACTTCGACATGTGGTCGGCGTCCGAGCCGGTGGTGCGGGACTGGGTCGAGCGTTTCCTCGGCCCGGCAGGGCAGCTCGAGGCTGCCGCCGAAGGGCTCGGCGCGCTCGGCCGGGTGGTCGGCGAACTGCCGCGACTCGCCGAGCGGGCCGAGCGACTGTCGGCGGAGATGGACCGGATGGGCACGGAGGGACTTCGTCTCGCCCCCGAAACAGTCGCTGCAATCAGCCGTTCCGAGGCGCGCGCCGGGCGTTGGGGCCGGATCGCGCTGTGGCTGATCGCCATTGCCGCGGTTGTCGTCGCGATCAAGCTTGTGTGGTAGTGGAGTGCGAATGGCGGCGACACCCTGATGCGCGTCGCCCGGCCTCGTGGGGATCCCGGTCGTGTCTGGTGAGCATCGCGTTCTTCTGGTCATTTCGGGCGGCATCGCGGCCTACAAGTCGCTGGAGCTGGTCCGGCGGCTGCGCGAGCGCGGGGTGGCGGTACGCGCGATCATGACCCGCGGCGCTCAGGCGTTCGTGACGCCGCTGGCGGTCGGCGCGTTGACCGGCGGCCGGGTGTTCACCGACCTGTTCGACCGCGAGGACGAGCAGGATGTCGGCCACATCCGGCTCGCGCGCGAGGCCGATCTCGTCATCGTTGCCCCGGCAACCGCCGACATCATGGCGAAGATGGCCGGCGGGCACGCCGACGATCTCGCCACGGCCGTGCTGCTCGCGACGCGAAGCCCGGTCCTTGTCGCGCCGGCCATGAATCCGGCGATGTGGGCCCACCCGGCGACGCAGCGGAACGTCGCCATGCTTGCCGAGGACGGCGTCCATTTCATCGGCCCGGTGCCGGGGGAGATGGCGGAGACGGGCGAAGCGGGACTGGGCCGGATGGCCGAGCCGCTCGACATCGTCGTCGCGGCGCTTCACCGGCTCGATGCTCCTTCGCTCCCCGGTGGCGGCCGGCGGCTTGCCGGCCGGCGCGCCGTCGTCACGTCGGGTCCGACGGTCGAGGCGGTCGATCCGGTACGTTACCTCGCCAATCGCTCCTCCGGGAAACAGGGCCACGCCATTGCCGCCGCCCTCGCCGCCGAGGGGGCGGCCGTCACCCTGGTGAGCGGCCCGGTCGGCATTCCCGATCCACCGGGGGTCGCGGTCGTGCATGTCGAATCCGCTCGCGAGATGCTTGCCGCGGTCGAGGCAGCGCTTCCCGCGGACATCGCGGTAATGGCAGCGGCGGTCGCCGACTGGCGGCCCGCCAAGCCCGCCCGCGGCAAGATCAAGAAGGACGGCAGTGGCAAGGTCGAGCCGCTGCAGCTGATCGAGAACCCCGACATTCTTGCTACGATCGGCCGCCACCGCACGCTCCGGCCGGCGCTTCTTGTGGGCTTTGCCGCCGAGACCTCGGATCTGATCCGCAACGCCCGGGCCAAGCTCAAGGCCAAGGGCGCCGACTGGATCCTCGCCAACGACGTATCGGAAGGCTCGGGGGTCATGGGGGGCGACGACAACACGGTCAGCCTGATCAGCGCCGCCGGCGTCGATGCCTGGCCGACCATGACCAAGGTGGAGGTTGCGGCCCGCCTAGCCGACCGGATCGCCGAGGCCCTGACCGAGGTCGTGGAGTGAGCGGGATCACCGTGCTGGTCCGGCGCTTGCCGCACGGCCAGGGCCTGCCCGCGCCGCACCCCAAGTCGGCCCTCGCCGCCGGCGCCGACCTGCCGGCCGCCGTGCCGGACGGCGAGACGCTGATGCTTGCGCCGGGAGCGCGGGCGCTGGTGCCGACCGGGTTTGCCCTCGCCATTCCCGCCGGGTACGAGGGGCAGGTCCGCCCCCGGTCGGGACTTGCCGCCAACCACGGCATTACCGTCCTTAACGCCCCGGGCACCGTCGACGCCGACTATCGCGGCGAGGTGAAGGTGGTCCTCGTCAATCATGGCGAGGCGCCCTTCGCGATCACGCGGGGGATGCGGATCGCCCAGCTGGTGATCGCTGCGGTCACGGTCGCGACCTTTGTCGAGGCGGAGGACCTCCCCGGAACGGAGCGGGGGAGCGGCGGATTCGGCTCGACCGGAGCGTGATCCCGCGGCACCCTCCGCGGCTACGGCTGGAATTGGAATCGGCCGGGGATACAATTGCCGCGACGCGGCAGGGAGAACGGACCATGGCGAGGCATGAGGCGGACGGCGGCAAGGCCGGGCGAGGCCGGATCTACGGCTCGATCACCGACACGATCGGCGATACGCCGCTGGTGCGGCTCGACCGCATCGCCGACATGAAGGGAGTCGGCGCGACCCTCCTCGCCAAGCTGGAGTTCTTCAACCCGATCGGCAGCGTCAAGGACCGGATCGGCGTGGCGATGATCGACGCCCTCGAGGCGGAGGGGAAGATCAGGCCGGGTGTGACCACCCTGATCGAGCCCACCTCGGGAAATACGGGCATCGCTCTCGCCTTCGTCGCGGCCGCCCGCGGCTACCGGCTGATTCTGGTGATGCCGGAGACGATGTCGGTCGAGCGCCGGAAGATGCTGATGCTGCTCGGGGCGGAACTGGTGCTCACGGAAGGGGCGAAGGGCATGCGGGGGGCCATTGCGCGCGCCGACGAGCTCACCCACGAGATTCCCGATGCGATCATTCCGCAGCAGTTCCAGAACCCGGCCAATCCCGAGATTCACCGGCGGACGACGGCCGAGGAGATCTGGAACGACACGGGTGGGGCGGTCGACGTGTTCGTCTCGGGCGTCGGCACTGGCGGCACCATCACCGGCGTCGGGCAGGTGCTGAAGGCGCGCAATCCGTCGCTGCGCGTGGTGGCGGTCGAGCCCGAGGACAGCCCGGTGCTTTCGGGCGGCAATCCCGGCCCCCACAAGATCCAGGGAATCGGCGCCGGATTCGTGCCGCCGGTCCTCGACACCGCGATCTACGACGAGGTGGTGACCGTCACAAACGACGACGCCTTCACCTGCGCCCGGCTCTGCGCGCGGGTCGAGGGCATCCCGGTCGGCATCTCGTCCGGGGCGGCGATCGCGGCGGCGGTCAAGGTCGGAACGCGGGCCGAGATGAAGGGCAAGACCATCGTCCTCATCATCCCGTCCTTCGCCGAGCGCTATCTCTCGACGGCGCTGTTCGAAGGACTGGAATAGGCTCGGATACACTGCAGACGCACAGTCGCCTTGCCATCAATGCATGTTTAAAGTTGCATTTTTTCGGCCGCTCGCCCAAAGTTTGAGCATGGCCGGCCGCTGCGGCTGGTCAGCTCAAATCGAGGAGGACACGAGATGCGGTTGCTGACTTGCGTGACCTTGATGATTTGGTTGTTTGCCGGCGCGGCCTCCGCCGAGGTCGGAGAGGCGTGCGGCGGGTTCGCTGGGGCCTCCTGTGGGCAGAACGAGTTCTGCAAGTACGGTGTAGCCGATATGTGCGGCGCCGCAGACGCCCAAGGCACTTGTGCTGCGAGGCCGGAAGTTTGCCTAACCGACTACATGCCCGTCTGCGGCTGCGACGGCCGCACATACTCGAATGCGTGCAACGCGGCGGCGAACGGCGCCAGTGTCGCCTACGTGGGGACCTGCCGCACGACGGACGCCAGCACTTGTGTCCAAGTGATCTCGTGCGGGATCAAGGACGGAAAGCCGATGGAATACCCGACGCCTTGCGCCGCGATGGCGGACGGCGCCACCAACATCAAGACCAAGACCGGCGACTCCTGCCCGGCTCTCGAGTAGTCGATGGGCCCGCCGCAGCCGCGGCGGGCTCATCTCGCGGATTGGCCGCAACGGATCAGAAACTCAGGCGCTTGGCCTGGACCACGCCGTCAAGCGCCTTGACCTGTTCGAGCACCGCGTCGGAGATCGGCTCGTCAACCTCGATGACCGAGATCGCATCCTCGCCCGCTGCGGCGCGGCCGAGGTTGAAGTTGGCGATGTTGACGCTGGCGTTGCCGAGCAGCGTGCCGAGCCGACCGATGAAGCCCGGCCGGTCGCGATTGGTGATGTAGAGGAGGTGGGGCGCAAAGCCCGACTCCATGTTGATGCCCTTGATCTGGATGATGCGGGGGCGGCCGTCGGAGAACACGGTGCCGGCGACCGAGCGCTCCTGGCGCTCGGTGCGGACGGTGAGGCGGATGTAGGTCTCGTAGGCGCCGCGCTGCGACTGCCGGGTCTCGTCGACGGCGATGCCGCGCTCGCGCGCCACCACCGGCGCGTTGACCATGTTGACCTCGGTCAGGATCGGCCGCAGCAGCCCCGACAGCAGCGCCGAGGTCAGCGCCTTGGTGTTCATCTCGGCGACGTCACCGGCATACTCGATGGTGATGCCCTTGATCGTGGTCTCGGTGAGCTGGCCGGCGAACGAGCCGAGATACTCGGCGAGGCGAACAAACGGGGTCAGCCGCGTCGCCTCCTCGGCCGAGATCGAGGGCATGTTGAGCGCGTTGGCCACCGCGCCGGTCATCAGGTAGTCGGCCATCTGCTCGGCAACCTGGAGGGCGACATTCTCTTGCGCCTCGGTGGTGGAGGCGCCGAGGTGCGGTGTGCAGACGACGTTGGGAAGGCCGAACAGCGGATTGGTCTCCGCCGGCTCGGTGACGAACACGTCGAAGCCCGCTCCGGCGACCTTGCCGGCCTTGATCCCCTCGGCCAGCGCCGCCTCGTCGACCAGGCCGCCGCGGGCGCAATTGATGATCCGCACGCCGTCCTTCATCTTCGCGATCGCCGCCGCATCGATGATGTTGCGGGTGTTGTCGGTGAGCGGGGTGTGGAGGGTGATGAAATCGGCGCGGCGGAAGAGCTCATCGAGATCGACCTTCTCGACGCCGAGCTGGACCGCGCGCTCGGCCGAGAGATAGGGGTCGAAGGCCACGACCTTCATCTTGAGGCCGATGGCGCGGTCGGCGACGATCGAGCCGATGTTGCCGCAGCCGATCAGGCCGAGCGTCTTGCCGCTGATCTCGACGCCCATGAAGCGGTTCTTCTCCCACTTGCCGGCCTGGGTGGAGAGATCGGCGGCGGGAAGCTGGCGGGCGACCGCAAACATCATGGCGATGGCATGCTCGGCGGTCGTGATCGAGTTGCCGAAGGGCGTGT
>JAGRKZ010000106.1:0-3005 GCA_020442065.1 Bauldia sp. | reverse complement strand
CGATGCCGGCGCGGCCGATGACGCGAAGCTTCTTGCCGGCGGCGAGCACCCTGTCGCTCACCTTGGTGGCGGAGCGGATGGCGAGGCCGTCATAGTCGCCGATCACCGCCAGCAGCTTCTCCTTGTCCTTGCCGAGATCGGGCTGGTAGTCGACCTCGACGCCGCGGTCCTTGAAGATCTGCACGGCGGTCTTGGAAAGCTTGTCGGAAACGAGGACGCGGGGCGTGGTCATGGGGTTTGTCCTTTCGGGGCTGGCTCAGCCCTCTCCCCTTGCGGGAGAGGGCGCGCGGCAGCGCGGGTGAGGGGTGGTCTGTGCCGGGTAGGGGAGCCTCCTCACCCGGCTCGGCCTTCGGCCTTGCCACCCTCTCCCACAAGGGGAGAGAGTTCAGGCCGCCTGCTTGAGCGAAGCCTTCTCGAGCGCGAAGCCCCATTCGAGCCACTCGGTCAACGCTGCGAGGTCGGCGGCCTCGATCGTGGCGCCGGCCCAGATGCGGAAGTGGGGCGGGGCATCGCGGTGGAAGGCGATGTCGTGCGCCACGCCCTCCTTGTCGAGGCGGGCGGCGATCGCCCGGACGAAGGCCTCCTGGCCGGCGAGATCGAGCGCGGCGACGTCGGGGTCGACGACCTTGACGCAGACCGAGGTGTTCGACCGGGTCGCCGGATCGGCGGCGAAGTGGTCGATCCACGGGGTCTTGTCGGCCCAGTCGGCGAGGACGCTGAAGTTGCCGTCGGCGCGGTCACGGAGGCCCTTGAGGCCGCCGACCGACGCTGCCCACTGCAAGGCGTCGAGGTAATCCTCGACGCACAGCATCGAAGGGGTGTTGATTGTCTCGCCGACGAAGACGCCATCGATCAGCTTGCCGCCCTTGGTGAGGCGGAAGATCTTGGGGAGCGGCCACGGCGGGGTGTAGCTGATGAGACGCTCGACCGCGCGGGGGCTGAGCACGATCATGCCGTGCGCGGCTTCGCCGCCAAGCGCCTTCTGCCAGGAGAAGGTGACGACGTCGAGCTTCTGGAAATCGAGATTCTGTGCGAAGGCGGCCGAGGTCGCATCGCAGATCGTCAGGCCCGTGCGGTCCGCCGGGATCCAGTCGGCGTTGGGCACCCGGACGCCGGACGTCGTGCCATTCCAGGTGAAGACGACGTCGCGGGCGAAGTCGACCTGGGTGAGGTCCGGAAGCTTGCCGTAGTCGGCCTTGAGCGTGCGGACATCGTCGAGCCGGAGCTGCTTGACCACGTCGGTGACCCAGCCGAGGCCGAAGCTCTCCCAGGCGAGCAGGTCGACGCCGCGGGCGCCGAGCAGCGACCATAGCGCCATCTCGACCGCGCCGGTATCCGACGCCGGTACGATGCCGATGAGGTGGGTGTCGGGGACCTCGAGCACCGCGCGGGTGAGATCGATGGCCTGCTTGAGCTTCTGCTTGCCGACCTTGGCGCGGTGCGACCGGCCGAGGGCAGCGCCCTTCAGCACGTCGAGCGACCAGCCGGGGCGCTTGGCGCAGGGACCAGAGGAAAAATTGGGATTGGCCGGCCGCGTGGCCGGCATGGCGGGAGTCGTCATCGCTTTGCTACCCTTTCAGATAGGCGCGCCTCGTTGGGGAGGCGTGTCCCGCCGCGGCAGATACGCCTTGGGCCGATGCGAGTCAATCGGGACGGGTGAGCTGCGACAAAACGGAAAGCGCGGCGGTTGCAGGCCGCCGCGCTTCAGGACCCCCGAAAGCGGCCTGAGGAGGTGGCGGCCGCGCGAGAGGAGGTTGCTATGTCGCGAAACGGATCATTCACCACGAAAGTTAATCGCCGGTTAACCACGATTGTTAACGCGGCCGACGTGGCCGCTGCGTCCGGCTGACGCGCGCGGTCGCAAAGAAAAAGGCCCGGACGATCCGGGCCTTTTGAAAGCGTCGACCAGAGGCGCTAGGCCTGCGGCTGGGGCTCGAGGCCGCCTTCGGGCGCGCCGGGCGGCTTGCTCGGGCGGCTCTTGGTGACCGGCACGGCGGAACCGCGCGAGGCGGCCGAGTCGTCGCCCGAATCGCGAACCGGAGGATGGCCGGCGATGAGGTTGCGGATTTCCTCGCCGGTCAGCGTCTCATATTCGAGGAGGCCCTGCGCGAGGGTCTCGAGCTCCTCGCGATGGTCGGTGAGGATGCGCTGGGCCTCGGAAAGCCCGGTCTCGACCAGCCGGCGGATCTCGGCGTCGATCTTGCGCGCGGTCTCCTCGGAGACGTTCTGCGTCCGCGATACGGAATGGCCGAGGAAGACCTCCTCCTGATTCTCGCCATAGGCAACCGTGCCGAGTTCGTCCGAGAGGCCCCAGCGCGTGACCATCATCCGGGCGAGGCGCGTGGCCTGCTCGATGTCGGAGGCGGCGCCGGAGGTGACCTTGTCCTTGCCGAAGATGATCTCCTCGGCGACGCGGCCGCCCATCATAATGGCGAGGCGCGAGGTCATCTGCTCGAGGCTCATCGACAGCTTGTCGCGCTCGGGCAGCTGCATGACCATGCCGAGGGCGCGGCCGCGCGGGATGATCGTCGCCTTGTGAACCGGATCGGTCGCCGGCACGTGCAGCGCGCAGATCGCGTGGCCGGCCTCGTGATAGGCCGTCAGCCGCTTCTCGTCCTCGGTCATGACCAGGGTGCGGCGCTCGGCGCCCATCATCACCTTGTCCTTGGCGTCCTCGAACTCGGCCATGGTGACGAGGCGCTTGCCGCGGCGGGCGGCGAGCAAGGCCGCCTCGTTGACGAGGTTCATGAGGTCGGCGCCCGAGAAGCCGGGGGTGCCGCGGGCGATGGTCTTGAGATCGACGTCCGGGGCCATCGGCACCTTGCGGGCGTGGACCTTGAGGATCTTCTCGCGACCGACCACGTCCGGATTGGGGACGACGATCTGGCGGTCGAAACGGCCGGGACGAAGCAGGGCGGGGTCGAGAACGTCGGGCCGGTTGGTGGCGGCGATCAGGATGATGCCTTCGTTCGACTCGAACCCGTCCATCTCGACCAGCAGCTGGT